>JAOAEI010000009.1 GCA_026416875.1 Caloramator sp. | reverse complement strand
CTTTAATATTTCACTGTCGCCCTTCATCTGTCTTATTCTTCCTATTGGAACTCCCTTTTTTATTGCAAATAGTGCCTTATCATAAAATAGCTTAATCATCCTTAGCATATTGTATTGCTTATTTAATGGAACATAAGTGTCTTCAGGATGATAGGCATTTTGCTGGAGAAAGCCTATTTTAATTAGCTTTGCAACTTCAAGTATTAACCTTTGATCATCAGGAAGAACATCCTCCCCAACAAGCTTTACGATTTCTAAAAGTTTATTCTCCTCCTGGAGAACCTTTAACATCTCTCCCCTCAGCTTACAGAAATCTTCGCTTACATTTTTCCTATACCAATCATTAAGAAGGGAGAGATAGCCGCTATAACTTGATAGCCAGTTTATAGCCGGATAATGTCTTGAATAGGCAAGGTTTCTATCAAGGCTCAAAAACACACTTACAAACCTTTTTGTATTTTGAGTAACTGGTTCAGAGAAATCTCCTCCAGCCGGAGATACAGCACCAATAATCGTAACGGATGCTTCTTTGCCTGAAAGGGTTTCAACGTATCCAGCCCTTTCGTAAAATTCAGCAAGCCTTGAAGCAAGATAAGCAGGGTAGCCTTCCTCTGCCGGCATTTCTTCAAGACGCCCTGATATTTCCCTTAAAGCCTCCGCCCATCTTGATGTTGAATCCGCCATGATGGCAACATTATATCCCATATCCCTAAAGTATTCCGCAATAGTTATTCCTGTATATATAGATGCCTCCCTTGCAGCAACCGGCATATTAGATGTATTGGCGATAAGTATGGTTCTATTCATGAGGGGAAGATTTGAATTAGGGTCAATAAGTTTTGGGAAATCCTCCAAAACCTCCGTCATCTCATTTCCTCTTTCACCACAGCCAATGTAAACTATAACATCGGCATCGCTCCATTTTGCAAGCTGATGCTGTGTCATCGTTTTCCCCGTTCCAAACCCTCCTGGGATTGCTGCAGTTCCTCCCTTTGCAATGGGAAAAAAGGTATCTATAACCCTTTGACCAGTTACTAGTGGTTTTTCGATTGGGAACCTTCTTTTTACAGGCCTTGGAATTCTAACAGGCCACTCCTGATACATTTTAATTTCATATTCCCTATCATCCTGCAGCTTTAAAATAACATCCTCAATACAGTATTCACCCTCCCTTGCTACATACGTTACCTTTCCCTTTAGTTTAGGCGGAACCATAATATAATGCTTTATAAGGGGCGTTTCCTCAACATATGCAAAGGGCTGTCCTTCTTCAAGATATTCTCCTTCTTTTACTAGGAAATTAACCTTCCACCTTTTGTTAGGATCTATCGAGATAAGTCCTATTCCTTCATTTATGAAATTCCCACTATATTCCTTTATTTTATTAAGGGGCCTTTCTATTCCGTCGAATATATTTCCAATTATTCCAGGTCCAAGCTTAACGGATAAAGGTTTGCCGGTAGGATAAACATATTCTCCAATTTTAAGGCCTGCGGTTTCTTCATAGACCTGAATGGTTCCATAATCTTCATAAATTGAAATAACTTCACCTATTAATTTTTTCTCGCCAACCGCCACCATTTCCCTCATTCTAAAGTTTTTCATATTCCTTGCTTTAATAACCGGACCATTTATATATGTTATAATTCCGTTATCCATAATCCCACCACCTAAAGATTAGAAAAAAGTATCTGGCCAATTTTTTCCTTTTTATCTTCCATCAGCGCTTTCAAGGAATGGTCTATTCTCATCCTATTTTCATCCTCCAAAATAAATCCTCCAATTAAGCCATCATCAAATTCAACTTTATATCCACCTATATAAGGCTTTAAAAGTTCAAAATCTTTATGGGTTAAAATTAGCTTATAATTTTTGTTTTCAAAAATTTTTTTCAAACTATTCAAAAGCCAATCTTTATATTGATTGCTTTTGGTAAATTCTTCTAACTTAACTTTTAAATCCTCATTAAACCTATTAAAAATTTCATCCCTTTTTCTAAAAAGCATCCTTTTCTGTTCATATCTTGCCTTTGATATGATTCTTTGCGCCTCCTCATTGGCCTTTTTTATTCTTTCCTCCCTCTTCCTATTAAATTCCTCTTCAAATTCCCTTTTCTTTTCTTCTAAAAGATTTTTAAAACTTTCGTTAAACCTTTCAATTTCCTCTTTATTTTCCTTCTCTATCTTTTGATAAACAAGCTCTGTAAACAGCCTTATCTTTTCCTCAATGGTTACCATTGAAATCACCTCAGATTTTTATCCCAACGGACTCTTTAATATATTTAACAAGGTAATCATCATTCCTTGTGCTGCCTTGCCTGTTGGGAATTTCAATTATAAGCGGCAGTTCCTGATTAACTTTTATCTCGTTTATAGTATGTCTTAGCTTTGAAGCTAATCTCTCAGTTAAAACTATTATTCCAATCTCCTTATCCTTAATTATCTTTTTTAGCTCTGCTTCGGCCTCCTCCTTTGAAGAAACTAAAACACCCTTTATTCCAGCAAGTCTCATGCCAACTAAAGTATCATGGCTGTCAGAAATTAAAAATATCTTCATCCTATCACCTTAATCTTCCTAATATCATTATTGAGATTATAAGCCCATATATAGCAATACCTTCTGCAAGGCCAACAAAAATCAAAGTTTTACCAAGTATTTTAGGGTCCTCCGAAACGGCCCCAAGGGCAGATGAACCTACGGCTCCAACAGCATATCCTGCACCTATCGCTGCAAGTCCTGTGCTAAGTCCTGCTGCAATAAATCCTAACCCTGCCGCTCCGTTTCCTTCAGCTGCAGCATGGGCAACCTGAGGAATTGCCATTATTATAAAGGCAGTTAAAATAGCAACAAGTGATGATACATTTAACTTTAGATGATTTTTAAACTCATCCTTTTTCATGTTACCCTTTAGAGCTAAAACACCCTTTGTAAGTGTAAATATAACTACCAATGTTGCTAATATAACAAATATAAACATTTTAATACCCCCTTATACTTATCGGTGTGTATTCGTATCCATTTCCTTTAAAGAATTTGCTGAAAAGCTCGTAGTATTCAAGCCTTAGGCCTTGAATAAATACTATAAGGCCTTCAAGCCCTATAATTACTAAATTTCCTAAAACAAGCATTAAGGCACTTGCAACTCCATTTCTAATCATTTCGGCGAGAGTTTCAAAGGCTATAAATAGTCCAACATGGTTTATTGCAAAGGCCCCAACCCTTATAAAGGATAATGTATTAGATAGAATGCTAAGTAAAGTTTCAAAAATACCAAATCCTTCCTCAATGTAGTAATCCGATGCTGACTGCCTGTAGAGTCTTTTTTCTCCCTTAATTAAGTTAGTTAGAGGTTCTTTAAAGAAGATTAAAAGAAGATTGAAAATCAAAAGAAAAAGTATTGCACCGCTTGAGATTATTGGACTTATATTTTCAACCTTTACAACGATGTAGTAAAGCAAAAGCCAATAAAAAGCTAATCCTGCAACTCCATTTCTACTAAATAAGCCTTCCTCAATGTCTTTATTTCTAAAGCAATTTATAAGGTTGTAGACAAAACCCACCGAGAGTAAAATTACCCCAAAGGCAATAGCATAAATCAGCATTTTCTCTATCTCAATCATAGGTTTAACTACATATGTTTTAAGAACATCTTCAAACCCAAATATGCTTCCATATATAAAGCCAAAAAACGTTGAGCTTATTCCAAGCCGTGCCAAAACTCCACCAAGATTAGGCCTTCTTTTTCTTCTATTTAAAAACTCACCAATCAAAAACAAAACAACTCCCTGGCCAACATCTCCAAACATCGCACCAAACAAAAGCATATAGCTTATCCCAACAAAGGATGTTGGATCAAGCTCATTATATGATGGAATCCCATAAAGTTTAACTATGGCTTCAAATGGCCTTAAAAGATAACCATTTCTTAAATATGTCGGAGGTGCAAGCCCCTCCCTTATTTCCTTCATGGGTTTATATATTATAATAAGCTTATCCTCTAAATCTTCTAAGTTCCTTTTAACTCTTCTTTTAAACACAGAAGGAATCCATCCAGAAAGGTAAAAAAATTCATTAGTTACAGCAATGTTTTGTTTAATCTCTTCTATCTTATTTTCCATAACAAGCCTTGAATAAAATTTCTCAATCCTATCTAAATTAGATCCTCTAATCTCTGATATTTCAGCAGTAAGCTCATTTATTCTTTTTTCTATCTCCTGCTTTCTTTTTTCTATTTCTGCAAGCCAATCCTTTGGAGTTCCTTCAAAATTAAACTTTATCTTAAACTCTTCAAAATTTATTGAGTTTAATATCTTTATCATTTCATTTTCAACGGCCTTTGGATAAAAAATTAAAATAAATGAATATTCTGGATTTTGATATATTTTTAAAACTATGCCTGGAATATTTTCATAGTTTTTCTTTACTTTTTGAAGGTCATATTTGTTTATTTTTCCTATCTTAAAATCAATAAATTCCATATTTAATACGTCATTTATCTTAAAATTTAAATCCTTTAAATGGATCAAATAAGTTGTTAAATGATCAAGTTCTGCTTCTTCCCTTTTTAGGCTTTCAAATTCATCAGATTTTCCTTTTATCATTTCATAAAGGTTATTTATAAATTCTTCCTCTTCCAAAAACTTATATTCTTCTTTAAAATGATCAAGCCTTATCTTTTTCTTCGCACTAAAAATATTAACTATCGAATTAAATTTTTTCTCAATATCTTTATAATCTTTTTTAATACTATACGGCCTTATGTAATTAATATTTACTAAAGCATCTATATCTTCCACATTCATTATTGGAAAATTGTTTTCATTGATTTCATTTATTGCATTTAGCATGTGGATGGATTCCGATAAGACTATTCTTTTGCAGACCTCGTCTAAATAATCAAGATGACCAATTATATTGATCATCTCCATTTGAGCTACTGCCATTTTCCCACCCCTAAATATTTCTTATAAGGTAAGTCTTTGCCTCATCAAAACTCAAGGCATACCTTACACATTCTAACATGGAGATAATATCAAATATCTCAAATTCCTTCAGTTCTAAAAAGGCAAGAACTATTGAAAGATTTAAATTTCTTGAGTATAAAATCTTTTTTATCTTATAATACATAAACCTGTTTATTCGCCTTTCCATGTAAATATCCTGCTTTTCGTCTCCTTTAAATAAAAATTCATATGGAGTGCTTTTTGCCTTTAATAAAAACTCATCTATATCCTTCGTGTAGCAGAAACCTTTAATCCTTTCATAATTGAATTTATTGCCAAAATCTATTGTATAGTTAAAAATTTCTTCAGGCGTTAAATTAAAAAACTTCCTGCTCCTATATATCCACTTCAAATTTAAAAGATCAGCCAAACTTCCGTATATCTCATTAAAGGCCCTTTTATCAGCTTTACTAAGCTTTTTAGCACTATCTTTAAGTATATTAAAATATGCCCTATCAAGGGACATCTCAAACCTAAATAGATTTTCCCTCTCATTTCCATCTATTAAGTTTTTTACATAAGGGTAATAAATCGTCCCATCTAAAGCCTCAATAAGCTCAGAAACTTTTTTAGCCTTAATTATTTTTTCTACATCTATAAATCTATATTTACCTACAAATATTAAGCTTTCTCTAACCTCATCATAATTTTTTTCAACATGAATAGTTCTTGCTATATTCTTAAGGTCAAATATCTCATATTTTATGTAAAAGCATTTTATAAAATTTCTAATGTCTCCATGAAAATAATGGATAAGTTTATCAATATAACCTATCAAGTGTTTTTTTAAGACGATTTCTATCTGTTCCCTGTGGAGTTCATTAATATTAAAACCTTCAAATACCTTTTTATATGATGTTCTTTCTTTAAGGTAGTTAGCAATTTCTGAAGGATTTCTTAAGTTTAATATATTTTTGTAATCCTCCTCCGTCAAAAGTTCCCCCATCATAGCATGAACCTTTGCTGAAACTGCAGCATAAGTAGCATTCTTATCCATAATATCACCTAATTAAACAATTCATTAAAGGCTGAATTTAGCAAATCTTCTTTTTTATTATAATAGCGTTTTTCTAATTCAATCCCCGTTTCTTCTGCTTCAGTTACTAATTCTTCTGCCTTCTTTTTTGCCAAATTTAGAATTTCTTCCTCTTCCTTTGTGATTTGGCTTAACCTTTCATCTAAAAGTTCCCTTCTCAGTCTTTCAATCTCCTCCTCTATCTGTCTTTTTTTATTTTCAATTTCATTTTTAAATCTTTCCCGCATCTCAACAGCGTTTTTATCTATATGGATTATGTTTTTTATAATACCTTCCAATTCTTCCATCCTATCGCCCCCAATTTAAACATAACTTTATTTTAATACTCCAAAATTTTATATACAAAAGCAATATAAAGTAATATAACTTGTTTTATTCTTATTATTCTGAAAAAATAGATTTTTATTTAATATTTCTTTTAATATTAATTAATTCTGATAAAATAAAAGACCCCTTTGGGGGCTTAAAAATTTATCTTGCCTATATCCTCAACAAACTTTTCAATATCTTCCTCCGTATGCTTTATTGATAAAAATAACGCCTCAAACTGAGAGGGTGAAATATAGTTACCCATTTTTATCATTTCCTCAGCAAATTTATTATAAATATTTACATCACACTTTTTAACATGTAAATAATTTTCAACCCTTTCTTGTGTAGTAAAAAATACTGTCATCATAGAACCAACTCTATTTAAGACAAAGGATACACCTTTTTTATTTAAAGCATATTTTAATTTTTCCTCAAAAAATAACCCTAACCTTTCTAATTTTTCATAAAAGCTTTTTCTGTTATCATATATTTTCTTTACTGTTGCATATCCTGCCGCCATCACAACAGGATTACCAGACATCGTCCCCGCTTGATAAACAGAACCTAACGGAGATAAGTTTTCCAAGATTTCCCTTCTACCTGCATAGGCACCACATGGAAGTCCTCCTCCGATTATTTTTCCAAAGGTTACAATGTCAGGCTCAATTCCGTAAATTTCTCTAGTCCCCTTATATGCAACTCTAAACCCGGTCATAACCTCATCAAAAATTAAAAGTGCTCCATACTCAGTGCAAAGTTTCCTTAGCTCCACTAAAAATTCTCTCTTTGCAGGAATAACCCCCATATTGCCAGCAATAGGTTCGATTAAAACGCAAGCTATTTTATCTCCCATACTATTAAATATCTCCCTTATACCCTCTATATCATTATACTCAGCTACAATAGTGTTTTTTACACTATCAATTGGAACCCCAGAACTTCCAGGTATACCATGAGTTAAAACTCCTGATCCTGCTGAAACTAAAAATCCATCATAATGCCCATGGTAGCAACCTGAAAATTTAACAATCAGATTTCTTTTTGTATAACTCCTTGCTAGCCTAACAGCACTCATTGTAGCTTCCGTACCTGAATTTACAAACCTTATCATTTCAACATCTGCCGTTTCACAAATAAGTTTTGCAAGCTTCAATTCCAGTTCAGTAGGAGCGCCAAAGGCTATAGAGTTTTCTAAAGTTTTTTTAACAAATTCTACTACATCTTCATCTCCATGTCCTAATATCATCGCCCCCCAAGCACCTACATAGTCTACATATTCTTTGCCATCCTCATCATAAACATATTGTCCCTTACCCTTTTTTAACACAGGAGGATTAATATTAAGCCCTTTAAATGCTCTAACTGGGCTATTTACACCTCCTGGCATATACTTTTTTGATTCATTAAATATCAATTCACTTCTCATTGTCCCCCTCCTAAATACTTTGCAGCCTCAAGGGCATGATATGTAATTATAATATCTGCTCCAGCCCTTTTAATAGAAGTCAATATTTCCATAATTATTTTTATCTCATCTATATATCCAAGCTTTGCAGCTGCCTTTACCATAGCATACTCTCCACTTACGTTATATGCTGCAACGGGAATATCAAATCTATCCCTTGTCCATCTTATAACATCAAGATAAGATATGGCTGGCTTTACCATAACTATATCTGCACCCTCTTCTATATCCGCTGCAATTTCTAACATGGCCTCCCTAACATTTGCAGGGTCCATCTGATAGGACTTTCTATCTCCAAATTTTGGTGCAGAATCAGCAGCTTCTCTAAAGGGTCCATAAAATGCAGAAGCATATTTTGCTGAATAAGCCATTATAGGAATGTTTGCGTAACCCTCTTTATCTAAAGCTTTTCTTATTCTTTTGACTCTACCATCCATCATATCTGATGGTGCTACCATATCTGCCCCAGCCTTAACATGAGAAAGAGCTATTTTTTCAAGATAATCTAAAGTCTTATCGTTATCGACATCACCATTATCAATTATTCCACAATGTCCATGGTTTGTATATTCACACATACATACATCTGTTATGACATAAAGCTTAGATATTTGTTTTATTTTTCTAACCGCCCTCTGGATAATCCCATCATCCGAGTATGCATCTTTCCCAAATTCGTCCTTTTCCTTTGGAATACCAAAAAGCAAAATACCTTTAACGCCAGCCATTTCTACTTTCTCCAAAATTTCCTCAAGTCTATCAATAGAATATCTATAAATCCCAGGTAAAGATCGTATTTCTTCCTTAACATTTTCTCCATCTTTGATAAAAATAGGATAAATAAAATCCTCCTTAGAAAGTCTTGTCTCTCTAACAAGTGACCTTATATTTTCATCCCTTCTTAGTCTTCTAGTCCTTTTAAACATCGTATCCCTCCAGCTTAAGAATTTTTTCTATTATCCCATCTATGGTATATTTTTGTGCTACACAATTTGAAATCCCATTCCTTAAAAGCTCATTAGAAGTTATTGGCCCTATAGCAACTACCTTCTTACTCATCAAACAATCCTTTCCAAAATTCTTAATAAAAGCCTTAACAGTAGATGGGCTTGTAAAGGTAAAATAATCTATATCCTCCAAAAGAATATCTTGAGAAAAAAATTCTTCAACTTCATATATAGGAATCTCAATTAAATTGCACTTTTTCTCTAGAGCTTCCTTTAAAAAAGGTCTTGCATTTTTCGAACGAGGTATTATTACTAAATCATTTTGTTTTATTCGTCCTATTAATTTGTCATATAAAGCTTCAGCTACAAATTGTTCAGGAACAATTTCTGGAACAATCCCTCTTTGGACAAGTTCCTTTTCAGTCTTTTCTCCAATACAGCCAAAAACCGCTTTTATTTTTCTGATATCATACCTTAACTTAATCAAGCAATCAAAAAATATATTTACCGCATTTGCACTGGTAAACAAAAGATAATCAGCCCTATGTAAATCATCTAAATTTTTTATTAAATTTTCTTCAAGAGGTTTTATTTTTAAAATATATGTTTCTACAACCTCTGCTCCAAGCTCCAAAAGTTTTTCCTTAAATTCAAGACTTTGTCCTTTTGGTCTTGTTATACAAACCCTTTTCCCAAACAAAGGTTTACTTTCAAACCAATTTAACTTTTCCCTTAAATTAATAACTTCACCAATGACAATTAAGGCAGGCGAATATATTTTTTCACTCTTTACCTTCTCAACAATATCTGAAACCCTTGATACTATCACCCGTTGTCTTGCTGAAGTTCCCTTTGAAATAACAGCACATTCTCTTGTAGGTTCAATTCCATTTTTTAAAAGGTTTTCTACAATAAATTCTATGTTTTCAAGCCCCATCAAAAATATAATTGTTCCATTAAGCTTTGCTATTACCCTCCAATCATATGTTAAAGCCTTTGCAGAATTGCCAGTAAAAACATGAAAACTTTGGGATATTCCCCTATGAGTTACCGGTATTCCAGCATAATTTAAAACAGCTATTGCAGAAGTTATTCCTGGAATAACTTCAAATTCAATATTTTCTTCCTTAAGTCTTAAAGCCTCTTCTCCGCCCCTTCCAAATACATAAGGGTCTCCTCCCTTTATCCTTCCTACCGTATATCCCTCTTTGGCAAATTTTACAAGCATATCGTTTATTTCCTCTTGTGTTTTATAATGGCAGCCGCTTTCCTTACCACAAAAAAATATCTTACAATCCTCCCTTAGAAAATTTAATAAATTTTCATTCACAAGCCTGTCGTATAGAACAACATGGCATTTTTCTAAAGCCTTTAATGCTTTAAGGGTTATTAACCCTTCATCATAGGGTCCAACACCTATTAAATATACCTTGCCCATATTCTCCTCCATCAGTAAAGTTTTTTAGCAAGTTCACTCGAAAGTTCTAAAAACCTTTCTTTTTTGCCTTCGATATCCGCCTTTTTTATTTTTCCTCCTGTTTCATTTACTCCAACAATATAAATATAATTCCTCTCAGTCCTTGCATGAGCAGCTACTAGGCTATGGCATCCTCCATTTAATAGTTTTAAAATATTCCTTTCTGCTTCAACGCATATTCTAATATCTTCGTTATTTAAAACCTTCATTATATCCGCAATTTCACTATTCTTTAAAGTTTCAATGCAAAGGGCTCCTTGACCACAGGCAGGAACCATTTTTTCTATGTCAAAATATTCTGTTATAATAGCATCTATTCCCAATCTTTTCAACCCAGCAGCAGCAAGAACAATTCCGTCTAAATTTTCTTTTTCTATTTTTTCAATCCTTGTATTAACATTTCCCCTTATAGGAACTATTTCTATGTCTTCTCTTAATACTAAAAGCTGTTTTGCCCTTCTGATACTACTTGTGCCAATCCTTGCACCTTTTCTTTGCTCTAGAAATGTCAAACCATTTAAAGAAATAAAGGCATCCCTAGCATCCTCCCTTACAGGAACTGCAGATATTTCGAAAGGCTCATCAAGTTCAGTTGGAACATCCTTTAAACTATGAATCGCTATATCAGATTCTTTTTTCAAAAGCGCAATTTCTATTTCCTTAACGAAAAGCCCCTTCCCTCCAATTTTTTCTAATGATACATCTAAAATTTTATCTCCTTTAGTCGTATAAAATTTTTTTATACATTCTAAACCTAATCTTTCTCTTATTATTTCTATTATTATATCCGCCTGTTTTTCTGCAAGAGCGCTTTTTCTAGTTGCAACCCTAATCATATTTACCCTCCAAAAACAACTTTAATACAACCTCTGAATAGCCTTTTTTGTAAAAATAATAAAAATCATCGCTATTTACAAAATCCATCAAATCTGCTTTTATTCTTCCATTTAATTGTGTCCTCAAATTGCTTGTATATTCAATGAAATCATCATATTCCTCTAGAAGTTTTTTAACCTTTTGAGCTAAAAAAACTGCTGCTTTAGGATTCCCTAAGTTAGTGTTTAAACTTAAAGATATATTTTTACTCCCTACATTAACCGGTGATACCATATTCCCATTTAAAAAATTGCTACAACTGATATATAGCTTGCTATTTTGTTCACAATCCCTTATGATATTTTCCTTGATTGATCCATCTAAAGCTATAACTACAATATGCTTGTCTAAAATAAAATTAGATGTATATTCTCCCCTTATCAAATGCAAATTATCTCCCTTTAAACTATAAAATTCATTTAAAAACTCCTTCGAAAGAACATAAACTTTAGCTCCCTTTTTCAAAAAGGATTTAGTTTTAATAAGACCTGCCCTACCACCACCTATTATACCTATCCTTATTTTTTGTGGGATTAAGCTAACTCCAAAATATCTTATTCCTTTATTATTTTTTCTATTATCCTTATACATTCATCTCCCCTGCCCTCTAAATATTCTTCCTTTAAAGCCTTTATAATCCTGTGGGCAAAATAATCTGAAACGCTTTTAAATAAAAATTCAGCCATTTCAAAGTCTATATCCTTATTTCTATGCTTTTTAATAAACTTGTCCAGCCTTACTTTATAATTTTTATAACTTACACCCTGCACCCTTTCAATTAAAGGGATGATTTCAGATATCTTTTCCCACCTTAAAAATTCTTCTATATACTTGTCTATGATAAAACTATATCGCTGCATAATCTTATATCTCAAATTAACATTATTTTCATTCATTTTAGATATATCATCTATATCATAAACTACGATACCATCCTTTAATTTCAAATCCTCCTCCACATCCCTTGGAACTGCAAGATCAAAAATGAGCATTTCTTTATTAATATCCTCTTTCTTAATAACAGGATGTGGAGCTGAAGTTGCAGAGATTATACACTCAACATCTTCGACATAGCTTCTCCAATCTTTAAATTCTATAAAAACTGCCTTTTTTTCCATATTGGTAACTTTACTTTTATCCCTTACTGCTACAATAATTTTTTCAATATCTTTGGATAGCAAATATTTAAAAGTTAAAAAGCCTATCTCTCCAAACCCAAGTATTAAAACCTTTTTAATTCCCCTATTTTTAACTTCGTTAGCTACAATAGATGCTGATGATACAGGATACATATATAATTTAGTTCTTCTTCTAAAGTCTTTACCACAAGAAATAGCCCTTAGAAAAAGCCTTGATAAATTTCTCTTACACGTTTTATTTTCCTTTGCTATTTCATATGCTCTTTTTACTTGTCCTAAAATCTGCTCCTCTCCAATTATCAAAGAATCAAAACCACAGACAACCTTAAATATATGTTTAATAGCATCATAATCCCTTAAATAAATTAAATTATCCTTATAATCTTGCCACCCTAAAACCTTAAACATTTCATCTAGATTATGATTTTTATTATAAAAATAAACCTCAGTTCTATTACAGGTGCTAAGAATAACAACCTCATCACAAAATTCCTTCAACATCTCTAATTTTTGGGGAATTCTTTTTTCAACTATTGATAATTTTTCCCTAAGTTTTATATCAATAGTCGGACTTATCCCTATTACTCCAAACAATTTCATCACCACTTTTTAAAACATACTTAAGTATTTCATCCATGCTATATATCCCTTCCTCCACAGGTCTTAAAACAACCAAAGGAATTGCTCCTATTTTTTTGCATGCATTTAATTTTTGTATAATTCCGCCTTCCCTTCCACTATCCTTCATAACCACATACTTAGCATTAAATTCTTTAAAAAACGCAGCATTAAATTCCTCGGAAAATACCCCTTTGATAGCTACTAAATCACTTAATGGGATACCTAAAGATATGCACCTTTTTATACTGTCTACTGAAGGTAAAATTCTATAAATAAATCTTCTATTGTTTTTTACCTTTTCAAAAACCTGAATATTGTTTGAACCGATTGTAAAAACAACGTTACCCTCTTTATCCTTTAAATATTCGGCACATTCGTTAAAATCTTTAAAAACAATACATCCATCAAGTTCAGTTTCCTTTCTTAAATATCTTATATATTTAATTTTTAATTCCCTTGCCGCATTTTTAGAATTTAAAGAAACTTCCTTTGCAAAGGGATGAGACAAATCAACTATAAGCTCTATATTATTCTTCGTTATAAAATTCTTCATTTCTTCATAACTAAACCTTGCCTTAATTACATTAAATTTAAAAAATTCCCTTTTCCCTTCCTCTGTTGCAACAGTTGCTATATAATTTACCTTGCCATGAATACTTTCTAAAAACTTTTTAGCATCATAGGTGCCTGCAATAACCCAAATCAAAGAATATACCCCCTTGGAGTTATCATATACCCATTTTTAACATAAGTTGTCCTATTACCGACTATTAAAATCGTTTTCATGTCCACGTAATCCGTGTTGATATTATCAAGGGTAGTTATAATCTTTTCTTCGTCCGGTCTTCTTGCATTTTTAACAATGCCTACAATAGTTTTAGAGCTTCTATATGTTAAAAGAATCTCCAGCGCTTTATTAAGATTTTCAATCCTTGTCATACTCTTTGGATTATATAAAGCTATAACAAAGTCTCCTTCGGCAGCAGCCCTAATCCTTTTTTCAATAATTTCCCAAGGAGTTAAAAGATCACTAAGGCTAATAGAACAAAAATCATGCATTATTGGAGCACCTAAGCTTGATGCTGCTAAAAAAGCAGCCGTAATTCCAGGAACGATTTCGTATTCTATATCGGCATTAAGCTCTAAAATCAAACCTGCCATACCATAAAGCCCTGCATCCCCTGAAGATACAATACAAGTATCATATCCTTCCTTTACCTTTTCTATAGCCATTTTGCATCTTTCAACTTCGCTTTTCATAGACGTTTTTATTATGATTTTGTCTTTAACAAGCTCTTCTATTAATTTTATATAAAAATCATATCCAACTATAACTTGACACTTTTCAATACATTCTATAGCTCTTAACGTCATATCTTCCCTTTTACCTGAACCTATTCCAACGATATAAAGCTTTGGCATATTAATCCTCCTTTGAAACCGCAACTGTCACTCCTTCTATAATCCTTTTCTTTACAATAATATTTGGTGATAAAAGATATGCACAAGGTTCTGCTACAGAATATATACCAAAATTCTTATAAACCCATGGACTCTTTTGAAATTTTTCCTCAACCTTTTTAATTTCATCCCTTGAAAAAAAGACAATTGGAACATTTCTTTCTTTGGCAAATCTTAAAAGTCCTTCTTCATTTCTTTTTATATCTAAAGTTCCAATAGTCCTTATGCTAAATATGCTTAAATTATTTTCTTTAAAAACCCTTTGAATTGCTAAGTTAATTTTTTCATAGCTTGTCCCTTTTTTACACCCTACTCCAACATTTAAAACCTTTGGTCTTAGTATACAATAGGGTTCTTTTTTAGAAAAATCATCTTGGTATGTGATGTAGACAAATGCTTCTCCTTCATCGGTTATATTTGGGTAATCAATTTTTATATTTACAGCTGAATATATAGAAATAGCTCTACCTTCAATCATCAACGATGTAATCCTTTTCAACCTTTCCTTATCTTCTATATAAATATTATTTTCCTTTGCTATAATATCAAAAGACTTAAATCCCCTTGAATCTGAAGCAGTTGTAATAATAGGCATAGCACCTATTTTTTGGGCTACTTCTATGCAAAATTCATTAGCCCCCCCATAATGTCCTGATAGCAAACTAATTACATATCTTCCCCTATCATCTATAACCAATACTGCTGGGTCCTGCCATTTATTTTTTATATAAGGCGCTAATATCCTTACAGCTATACCAACTGCAGAAATAAAAATTATCCGTTCATAATTTATTATCTTTTCAATGTTTTCTTTAAAATTCTCCTTAGAAAAAATATCTACACTCCCATAATTTTCCTTTAATTTTCTTGCAATCTTTTCCCCATCTTTTGTAAAATAAATGCAGGCTATCATTCCTTTGCCTCCCTAAATCCATGGTTAAAGTTCTTAGAATATAAAAGGCTTTTTGAAGATTTTGTTAAAAAATTGCCCACAAGTATTTGAGCTGTTTTGCTTATTCCTTCCCTTCTAACCTTTTCCGCAATGTCCTTAAGAGTTCCTAGTATAATCTTTTCATCCCTCCAGGTAGCTTTATAGATAACAGCAACAGGAATATCTTCGTCTCCATAGCCCTTCTTTAGCTTTTCAACAACCCTATCTATGTCTTGAACCGATAAAAATATCGCCATAGAGGTTTTGTGCTTTGCCAAAAGTTCTAAATCCTCCCCCTCTGGGACATTAGTTCTACCAGATATCCTTGTTATAATTATACTTTGGGAAATATCTGGAACAGTAAATTCCCTTCTTAATACTGCACAACTTGCAGTAAAACTGCTTACCCCTGGAATTACTTCATATTTTATGTTCAATTTATCAAGTTCCTCCATCTGTTCCCCAATAGCCCCATAAATTGTAGGATCACCTGTATGAAGCCTTACTATAATCTTTTCTTCCCCATCGTATTTTTTTATATATTCTATAATTTCCTCAAGGGTAAGTCGTGAGCTATCAATAAAAACTACATCTTTTCGGCAAAATTTCAAATGGTCTTTTGAAACTAAAGAACCTGCATAAATTACAACATCTGCCTTCTCAAGTAGTTTTCTTCCCTTTACTGTAATTAGATCAACATCTCCTGGACCTGCACCGACAAAATAAACCATATAATCACTCCTTAATCGATATCAATATAGATAAATAGTCCTCATCCTTTTTTATCTTTTCCTCATCCATTAAAACCTCTTCACCTTCTAAAAAGCATCTTTTAACATAATAACTTTTAAATCCCCTTTGATTTAATTTTTTTATAATATCCTTTTTGTTATTTGCTTTTAGAAAAATTATTTTATCTATATAATTTATCTCATCTAAATCTATATTTTTATCAGTTATTAAGATGGATTCATTTTTAACTGCAAAAGGCATTTTAATCCTTGAAAAGGCAGCATTATATGATGTTATTCCTGGAATTATTTCTACATAAATTCCGTATTTACTAATTTCTTGATAAAGATAAATGAAGGTGCTATATGTTAAAGGATCACCCAACGTTAAAAAACATGCTACATCAACTTCATTAAAAGCTTTATATATAACCTCTGCTGCTTGTTTATAATTAATTTTATTTTCTTTACCCATAGGAAAATTAAGTTCAACTACTCGTTTTCCAGCTAAATATTCCTTCACTATATCCTTTGCTAAACTCTTTCCTTTGCTAGAGGGGACAAATATTATATCGCTTTCCTTTATTATTCTTAGAGCCTTTAATGTTAAGAGCTCTGGATCTCCTGGACCTATTCCTATTCCATAAAATTTTTTCAAAATATCACCTGCCCTTTATAGCCCTTGCTATAAAAACCGGATTATTAGCCCTTAAAAGGTCATTTTCCATTTTTGAAATTGAAACCTGTGTAACCTCAACTTCATAATTTAGTTCCCTAAAGGTTTTAATAAACAAACTTAAATTTTCAATCTTAATAAAATTTGCAACAACTATTTTGTTGCTTTGATTTTTATCAATAGCTTTTATTATTTTTAAAAGATTACCTCCAGTTCCTCCAATAAAACATTTATTAAAATTCAATTTTTCTATAATATCCTCAGCATGGCCTTTTATTACTTCTAAATCAACAGCAAATTTTTGTTTATTCATCTTTATTAGCTCAATAGCTTCTTCATCCCTATCAATAGCCAAAACCCTTGCACCAAACATGGCAGCTTGAATTGAAATGCTACCTGTCCCTGCTCCTATATCAAGTAAAACGTCGCCTCTACATAAATCAAGATATGCCAAACTAACAGCCCTAACTTCAAATTTCGTCATAGGAACATTACCCCTTAGGAAATCCTCATCCCTTATCCACATGCTTCCACCACCAAAATGCATAAATTAGATATCAGATCAAAAGAGTCTCCTATATTCTTTTCAATAATAACTTCATCTTCATAGGATAAATTAAATCCTGCATAAATTTTCCCTTTATATCCTTTATTTAATAAAGCTTCTGAAAAAAAAGAAGGATTATATTTTGAATCTGTAAATATAACTGTTATACCATTTCTTTTTACTTTACTTAATTCATCCTCTCTCCCATGAAAACTTAAAATTAATGCATCGTTCCAACTCTTTTTTAATTTACACATCATGTATTGAAAAGATGATATAGATGGAATTATCCTATCAATTTTTACCCCTTTTCTTTGCAAAAAATCAAAGGCACTGTATAAAAGAGGATCACCTGAAACAGCCAAAGTAAAGTCTCCATCATAATCTAATATATCCTCAAGTTTTTGTATATATTTTACATTTGCTATATTTTCTAATCCTTTTCCTAACCTTGAAAAGGCCAAAACAAGCTTTGAATTTTTAATAGTTTCTATTGCCTCAAGACTTGCATATTTAATATTTCCAGGCCCTATACCAACAAGAATCATTACACCACCCTACCATCTTTAAAGGTATAAATTATGACATCTATATCGATATCTTCACTATTTAAATAACTTTTAATTCTCTCTATTATTCCTCTTTTCATATCATCAAATAAAAATTCATATCCCTTCTCTTTTAAATAATTTGCTGCTTCTTCTGCCGTTTTAAAATTCTCAACCTTTTCAATAATTTCATAATGACATCTTCTCTTTGCAAGATAATACACAAAGGACTCCATCCTTGAATCCACTATTTTACTGTGAGTATTAAAAGCGCCTATTGAAATCTTACACATTTTGCCTATATGGCCTACTATAGTAATTTTCTTAAATCCAACTTCTTTTGCATATAAAAGTGCATCTCCTACATAATTTGACGTCTTTACAACTTCTCCTTTTATACCAATTTTTTTTATAAATTCTTCACCATGATTTCCGAATGTAAATATTACTTGATTACTCTTTTTTATAATCATATCAAGCTCCATATAAATCGTCTTTTTCATCGCATCATCGGACATAGGATAAACTATCCCCTTAGTCCCTATAATTGAAATTCCTCCTTCTATGCCAAGCCTTGGATTATACGTTCTTTTAGCAATTTCATCACCCTCAGGAGCAAAAATCAATACATCAGCACCCTTTGAATAAACTTCTAAAACCGCTTCTTTAATCATTTCCTTTGGCACTTTATTTATAGCAGCTTGTCCCTTCTTGCCAAAGGGGGAATCCTCCCTAAATCTTCCTATTCCTATTCCTCCATCGATAATTATATTTCCATCATCCCTCAGCTTAACCTTGGAATATATCTTTATCTTATCAGTAACATCAATGTCATCACCGGCATCCTTTGTAACAGAAGCTACGGCAAATTCACCCTCAATAAAGCATTCGTTTACCTTTATTGTTAAATTTTTTCCTTCTGGCGTTTTTATATCTACAAACTCAGGTTCAAATCCCAACAATTTTAATATAGCTGCCTTAGTAGCAGCTGCTGCACAACTTCCTGTTGTGTATCCTAATCTTAACTTTTTTCCCTCATGAATTACATATTCAGTCATCTTCCCACCACCGTATATAGAATTGCATTAAATATAGCAGCTGCTACATTACTTCCCCCCTTTGTTCCTTTCGTGGTAATTGATGGGACATTTAAACTATACAGAACCTCTTTGGATTCCTCAGCCCCAACAAAACCTACTGGAACACCTATAACTAATTTAGGCAAAATTATTTTTCTTTCAATATATTCACAAAGCCTAAAAAGAGCCGTCGGCGCATTGCCTATTACAAATATTTCTATATTTGTTTCAACAGCTTTATCTATAGCTGCCATAGAGCGGGTTATATTTTTCTCCTTTGAATTTTCATAAATCTCCTTTTCATCAATATAGCAATATATTGAAGCTCCTATTATCTTAAGCAATTTTTTATTTATTCCCGCATAGGCCATTTTAGTATCTGTAAAAACTCTAACCTTATCTTTAAGAGCTTCTATTCCTGCTTTAATAGGTTCATTTTTAAATCTTATTATATTTTCATAATCATAATCCCCTGTAGCATGAATTGCCCTTAAAACAACTGGCAGTTCCTCCAAATTAAATTCCTTTTTTATATTGGACTTTATTATTTCAAAGCTTTTTTCCTCTATTTTTAAAGGTTCTTTAAGATAAATCATATAATCTTCCTTTCTCCATTAAAACGTTCCTTTAAGATTTCTAAAATTAAAGGATGAAATTCAATTGGTTTTGTAAATTCTATAATTAAATCTTCATATTCATTACTTGCTTCCTTTAATTCATTTGGTATATCCTCTTTAATATGAACACCTGTATATAGAAAATAAGGTATTACTATTATTTTTTTAATCCCTTGCCTATAAATATCATCAATAGCTTTTTTTATATTAGGCTCATTAAACTCCATAAAAGCCGTAAAAACCTTTATATTCATAAATCCTTCAAATTCCTCAGCTACTTTTAAAAAAGTTTTACTAGCTTCCTTGCTCCTACTTCCATGACTTATTAAAAGAATTGCTTCCATTTTTATTCTCCTTTCATCTTTTGTAAAATGCTTTCAAGAATATTAAAACTCCCAAAAAAACTTACATGGGGATATAATGCAAAGGCATTCATATTCTGATATCCACAACCTGTTACTCTACTTCCCATAGCCTTTATAACCTTTAAAAATTTTTCATGTTTTAATTCCGCAACTGATTTATGAAACTCATGAGCTGTAAATTTATCTCCTTTTTTTCCGATAAGGCAATCCCTTTCAATTTCAACTTCCACATATCCGAAATTTTGAAGCTTGTCCGTCATGTGGGTTTTCCCTTTAAATATCCCCACCATCTCCTTGTCTTCGATTTGTTCCGTTAAATACATAAGCCCCCCGCATTCTGCAAATAAAAATCCACCATCTTCAACAAAATCTCTTATTGACTTTAACATATTTTTATTTGCTGAAAGCTCATCTTTAAATAATTCAGGATATCCTCCTCCAATATAGACAAAGTCAGTATCTGGTAATTCTGTATCTTTAATTGGCGAAAAAAATTCAACATCAAATAGTGAACTTAAAATACCTATGTTTTCTCTATAATAAAAAGAAAAAGCTTTATCATACGCAATTGCTGCTTTAAAATTTGTTTTAGAAAAATTCTTAGACTTAGATACGTTAATTTCTTTTGTTAATTTTAAAAGTTCACTTAAATCAACATTTTTCTTAATCTCCTCTGAAACCCTCCTTATCTTTTCCTCTAAATCTTCTATCTCTAAGCTTTGAATTAATCCTAAATGTCTTGACTTTATTTCTAACTCTTTATTTTCTTCAATAAAACCTAAAACCTTAATTCCAACATACCCTTCAATTATTTCCTTTAATAATAAATAGTATTTTTTAGAAACCCTATTTAATATAATTCCTTTTATATTAGGGTCGAAATTCACCATTCCTTGAATTTTAGGAACTACGCTAAACATTTCACCCTTTGGGGTATAAACAAGGATGGTATTTAAATTTAAATCCTTTGCTATGCTATATGTAGAATTTTCAAAGGTGTTATATATACCGTCAAAATACCCCATAACACCTTCTATAACACAAAAATCTAAGTCCTCATCTATTAAAGTTTTATATTCCTTCCCCTGAAGAAAAGGATCTAAATTTTGTGATTCTTTACCTGCCACTCTTTTTAAAAATGAAGTATCTATATAGTCAGGACCAACTTTGCAAGGGAAAACTGTATAATTCATGTCTCTAAGAGTTTTTATGATTCCCATGGTTATTAAAGTTTTTCCGCTTCCGCTGTTAGGTGCTGCAATAACTATTCCCTTCATGTTATCCCCCTTAAAAGGCTTTTTTTAATGTTTTTAAAAGGTATGATTTGTATCCTTTAAAATTTATATCTAAATATACAGGACTTTCAAATATTATGCCTACCATATTACCACTATGGGCCCCTATTAACCCTAATCCTCCTCTTTCCTTACATATCCTCATGCAATCATCAAGGATTGGGTAAAATAACCTATTTTGATTTCTTATTATGCTTTCGGTTGAAATCTGTGCTAAAGTTTTTATATCCTTATTATTTATTGCAACTTTAAGTTCATCAAACAAATCTGAAACATCAGCCAAAGGTGTTTTTATGCTTTTATTAAATTCAATAGTATCTACTTCCTTTTCTCCCTCAAAAACCCATACATAAAACTCAAGATATTCTCCAAGTTCCTCATAATATCCTCCGTTTTTATATTCAAAGGCACAGGCTCTGTTGAAAATAATGCTGTCAGTAGGTTCAATCTTTACCAATTCCTTTATAAGTTCCTCTTGGTTATATGCTTTGATAAATTTTTTCAATAGGCAATGATAAAGCGCACAAAGGTCAGCAGTGCTACTGGCAAAGCCTTTGCCCTTTGGAATAGAGGATTTAATTTTAAAATGCACTTTTTGTTCTATTCCCCAAGCACTTAGAAGATTTTTTAAAAATTCTTTAGCTTTATAATTATCATCATCTAAGGCTTTATCGACTAATTCTACCTGGGTAAAAAGATTAACCGGAAAGGAAACTAAAATGTCTTTGCCCTTTACTCTGCCTTGAAGAACTTCTCCAATGCTTCCTGGATAGCTAAATTTCATCACCATCACCTAAAATATTATTAATTTCCTTTATTAAAACTTCATTATCTTCTCTGCTCTTTATTGCTATTCTTATAAATGTATTGTCTAGTCCATAAAAACTTGAGCATTTCCTTACCAATATATTTTTTTCTAATAACCTTTCATATATGTATTCCTCATCCTTCTTTAATAACTTAATAAGCATAAAATTACAATCGGATCTAAAGGGCTTTATGTTTTTTATTTTGCTTAATCTATTAAACACATCATCCCTTTGAATCTTTATATATTCCTTAGTCTTTTTTATATATCCTTCATTAAAAATAACCTCAGCAGCAAGTTCTGCAAAGGCATTCACAGTCCACGGAAGCTCATATTTTGAATATTCTTTTACAAATTTTTCATCAGCACAAGCATATCCAAGCCTTATTCCTGGTAATGCAAAAAACTTAGTAGCAGCTCTTAAAATACAAATATTTTTAAATCCCTTTAACTCCTTTATGCTATCGTATCCATCACAAAACTCAAAAAAAGCCTCATCCAGCAGCAAAAATGCTCTTCTTTCCTCTACTAAATTTGCAATTTCAATTAGAGTATTCTTTTCAATCCTAAGCCCTGTTGGATTATTAGGATTCCCCAAAATCAATAGGTCAGATGGTTTTAAATTTTCATAAATTAGTTTTATATCTAAAGTAAAGTCTTTTTGAAGATTTAGCATTAAAACATCTTTGTTATATAACTTAGGTCTTAATATATACTCAATAAAGCAAGGAATAAAAACAACTACCCTATTAAACATCAAAACTATATTGTTTATAATATCAACAGCACCGTTGCCAACTATCACATTTTTTTCTTCTACGCCTAAATATTCAGCAACTCTTTTTTTTAAGTTTCTATATTTTATATCAGGGTAAACCTCAACCCTGTTAAAATTTTGAAAAAGATGTTCCTTAAATCCTTCAACAGTTCCAAAGGGATTTATATTGCTTGAAAAATCTATAACCTTTTTACCTATCGAGTATATATCTCCTCCGTGTATCATGTTTCCTCCTTAAAAATAAATTTTCAACACTAATGCGATAATTATAAATATTAATTCCGTAGAAAACATTATTTTTATAGTTC
The DNA here is from genome assembly GCA_026416875.1 of Caloramator sp. Lineage (GTDB taxonomy): Bacteria > Bacillota > Clostridia > Clostridiales > Caloramatoraceae > Caloramator. The sequence continues at coordinate 11,834 of JAOAEI010000009.1, read as the reverse complement.
GCAATATATCTTCCTTTTCAAGTTCTCTAACAGCGTCACCTATCGTAGGCTTTTTCACAAGTTCACCAAAATAATAATTATCACCACCCAGTCTTACCTTCAAAAGTCCAGCTACAGCCCCCTCCGGATAAGCACAATTTGGGCTTTTATGATTTTTTCGGTCCCTTATCATTATTCTCAAAGCATATATAACGTCATAGCTAAAAATCCCTGACAAAATCATCAAAAATCCTGTAATCCGTGCTGTAATAAAATTAAAAACATCATCCGTCTTTGCTGGGAAAAAACCAATATATCTATATTCTTCCTTCATATATCCAAGCATAGAATCCATTGTATTTACCATCTTGTAAACAAATCCAAAGGGTGTGCCAAATAAAAGATAAAAAAGAGGTGCAATTACCCCATCAGAGGTATTTTCTGCAACTGTTTCCACCGTCGCCCTTATTATTTCCCCCTCATCCAAATTTTTTGTATCCCTTCCAACAATAAAGGAAAGTTTATATCTTGCTTCCTCCAAAGAAATATTTAATGCATTTAATACCTTAACTGCTTCATCCCTTAAATTTTTTGCAGCTACCAAAGTATATATAAAAAAGATATTTACAGCATGAAAAATATATCTGTTAAAACTTAAAGCCTTTAAAATAAAATAGGGAATAAAATAAGCCAAAGATATATTGATTAGAACTATTAAAAAACCTGCAAAATACAAAGACTTGCCTTTAAATAGCCTTCTTGCAAACCTTTCTTCAAAGGCAATAAGCCTTCCCATTAACTTTACAGGATGTGGAAACCAATACGGATCACCAAATATTAAATCTAAAATACAACCTATCAAAATATCAGTCATATCAGTCTTCCTCTTTCATGAGTTTATATATAAAATTTATATCCACGTTTTGCCTAAAAATTTCAGCAAGTTTATTAAGCTCCTCCTGCCTTTTTTCTTCTAAGTCAAAGGACTTTTTAATAGTTAACCCTTTTTTACTTCTTAATAAATTTAAAATAAAACTTCTAAACTCCCCCGAATCAAAAATGCCATGGAGGTAAGTTCCAAAATATTTATTTTCCTTGTAATCCCCATCTAAATATTTTTCTTTATCAAAACATATTTCAACAAAGGGATTTTTGTTGTTTATTGTTTTTCCCATATGAATTTCATAACCCTTTATATTCTTTCCAAATGCTTGTCCAGTAACATTTCTTGTTTTTTTATCGCCTAATAAAAAGGTAATCGTTTCAAAAAAGCCTAGTCCTTCTTCCTCATCTCCCTTTATAGTTTCCCAACCTTCTTCGTCGATAACTTTCCTTCCCATCATTTGATAACCACCACATATTCCAAATATTATACCGTCAAAATTTAAAAGCTTTTCATAAAATCCGCTAACCTTGAGCCATCTTAAATCCTCAAGTGTGTTTTTACTGCCGGGTATTATTACCATATCTGCTCCTTCTACTTCATTAGGTTTTTCAATAAACCTTATGTTTACATCTTCATCAAACATAAAAGCATCAAAATCAGTAAAATTTGAAATCCTTGGAAGATTTATAACCCTGATGTTTATCTCCCCATCGATTTTTTCCTTTCTAAATCCTGCACCATCTTCGTCCTCCAATTTTAAATTAAAATAAGGGACAATCCCTATTACTGGAACATTTATTAACGATTCTATTTTTTCAATCCCACTTTTTAAGAGGGATTTATCCCCTCTAAATTTATTTATAATAATTCCTTTTATTCTTTTTCTTTCATCTTCATCAAGCAACATATATGTCCCATATATAGAAGCAAATACTCCACCCTTATCGATATCCGCAACTAAAATAACCTTTGAATTTGCTATTTCTGCCATACCCATGTTAACTATATCATTGTCCTTTAAATTAATCTCGGCAGGACTTCCTGCTCCCTCGATAACTACTATATCAAAGTTTTCTTCTATTTTTTTATATATTTCTTTAATTCTATCCTTGAGGGAGACCTTATAACTAAAATACTCTGCTGCATCCATGTTTTTAAAAGGACGTCCCATTATTATAACCTGACTTTTTCTATCAGTAGTAGGTTTTAAAAGGATTGGATTCATAAATGCCCTTGGTTTTATTCCTGCAGCTTGAGCTTGAAGAACCTGAGCCCTTCCCATTTCTAATCCGTCATCATCAACATAGGAGTTTAATGACATATTCTGAGATTTAAAGGGACATACCCTATATCCATCTTGATTAAAAATCCTACAAAGAGCCGCTACAGTTATACTTTTTCCGCAGGAGGAGGATGTCCCTTGAACCATTATTCTCATCTAATCACTCCCTATAAAATCTTCCTAAAACGTTTATTGGTATACTAACCTTTTTTTTAAATTCTTCCAAATACTTCTCTTCTATCGTAACAATTGCACAGGTTGAAGGCCCTCCTGATTTTTTTAAATCTATATCAATAAAATGGTTATAGTCCAATTTCAAATTATTAGATTTTTCTATCTCCTTTAGTTCATGATAAATTCCCTTTGATCCTACAGGAAGAATTTCTTTTATATAATTTAATGTTCTAATTTCAATAAGTTTTTTTATCGTTAATATTTCACCCTTATCCTCTAGGACTTCTTGCCCAACCTTTGGAAGGCCCACAATTAATGCAATATCCCCTTCTTTGGTCTTTATTGGAAAATCGTTTTTTAAAAGATATCCTATAACCGTAACCCCGATTCCCGTTTGCACAGTTTTAAAATTTTCCTCTGTGCTGCCGTTTATGATAGAAGCGTCTAAATTAGCCTCATTTGCCAATTTTTTAATACCATCTATTATTTTTAATCCATAGGGTTCCATTTCAACAGAAAGGGTGTCGATTATAGTAATGGGCTGTGCTTTTATTGATATAACCTCCGCTAATGGGACATAAGCAGTATAATAACCGACTATTTCCGCTTCAGCCTTCACAACATCAAATTCCTTACTACCAACTCCACCACAGGAATCACATGCAACAACTAAATATTTTCCCTCATCTAAATCTATTAATGTTAAATCTCTAAATCTTTCAATTTTCATCTTATCACCCAATTTGTGTAAATTTAGACAATGGAATAATAAATGGTCTATTGTTAATTGGATTCGTAAAAACAGATACTTCTAAATTAAAAAGCGCTTTAATTAAGTTTTTATTTATAACCTCTTTAGGATTTCCAATCTTTATTATTTTCCCATTCTTCATAGCTATTATATAGTCACTATATTGTGCCGCCATATTAAGATCATGTAAAACACAAAGTATTGTAATGTTAAGCTCTTCCTTTAATTTTAGGAGTAAATCCAAAACCTCAATCTGATAATTTATATCAAGATGGGAGATAGGCTCATCTAATATAACTATATCGCTCTCCTGTGCAAGAGCCCTCGATATTATTACTCTTTGCTTTTCTCCTCCGCTTAAATTTTTAAAGGGCTTATCCTTAATATGAAGAGTATTAGTAACCTTCATAGCCCAAAGGGCTATTTCTTTATCCTTTTTTGTCTCGCCTTCAAACATTTTAAGATGGCAATATCTTCCCATAAGCACAATTTCATAGGCTGTAAAATCATGTTCTCCCTCTATTTCCTGAGGAACTAAAGATAATTTTTTTGCAAAGTCCTTTTGAAAATATTCAGTAACATCCTTTTCTTGGACAAAAATAGTATCAGCTGGTGGCATTATAATCCTTGATATATGTTTTATTAAAGTTGTCTTCCCTGAACCATTAGGGCCGATTATTGAATAAAAATACCCTTTTTTTATTTCTAACCCAATATCGTCTAATATAATTTCTTTGCCAAAGGAAAAGCTTAAATTTTTTATGTTTATTGCTGTATCCCTCACCATAGCACCTTCCTCTTTTGCTTTATAAGAAGATGTATAAAATATGGCCCACCAAATAAGGATGTTATAACACCAATAGGAATCTCAGCAGGAGATAATATAGTCCTTGCCAGCGCATCGCATATTACCATGAAAGTTGCTCCCCATATTAGATTGAAGGGAATGCATTTTTTCATATCAGGACCTACAAAAAATCTAACTATGTGTGGCATAACAAGGCCAACAAAACCGATAATTCCGCTAACAGAAACAGCACAAGCAACTAGAAGGGATGTTAATATGAGCATTGTTTTTTTTACCCTTTGAACATCCACCCCTAAACTCTTAGCTGTATCTTCTCCAACGCTTATTAAATTTAGTTCTTTATATCGAATAAAAATTATTACAAAAATTATTCCAAGGATAAAGGTTAAAAATAAAACGTCCTCCCACTTTGCAGCTGCAACACTTCCTAATGTCCAAAATACTATCCTTTCAACCTGATTTCTATTTAAAAACATTATAAAGGAAATTACTGAGGACAATAAAAAACTCACAGCAACTCCAGTAAGCAAAAGATTTACATTTAATATTTTATTGCCTATGCTTCCTATTCTATATACAATTAATGTTGACAGTATTGCTCCAAAGAAAGCAAAAAGAGCTACTCCACTTAAGCCAAAGATAAGCTCATTTATACCTATTACAATAGCAATAGAGGCTCCTAAGGCAGCCCCTGAAGAAGTTCCAAGAATAAAGGGGTCTGCCATAGGATTCTTAAATAAAGATTGATAAATTGAACCTACAAAGGCAAGAATCGCACCAACTAAAGATGCCAAAAATATTCGTGGTAGTCTTATGTCAAATATGATAAGGGCGTTAGTTGATGAATCCTTTATATTATTAAGATATCTTCCTAAAATCGTTTTAATAATTTCAATGGGAGGAATATAAGTAGTTCCCACGATGAGGGCAATTATAAATGCAATAAAATATCCTACAATTGAAAATATAAATAATGCTTTATATCCTCCTTTAAAATTCATCTTAAGTCCCCTTTTCAAAATTATTTAAAAAGTTCTGGATGAATTATCTTGGCAAGTTCTTCTAGACCCTGAGCTATTCTAGGACCTTGTCTGTCTAAAAGATTATTATCGATTTCGATTAGCTTTCCTTCTTTAACTGCCCTTAAATCCTTATATCCTGGAGTATTCATAATACCATTTTTAGTATCAAAATACTTAGAACAAATAATAATATCTGGATCATTTTTTACGATTCTTTCTAGACTATATTGCCATCCTTTTACATCAGATGCTATATTAATTCCTCCTGCCATTTCGATCATGTTATCAATAAAGGTTCCTTCACCTGCTGTATAATCTCCAAATTTGCCATAGCTTATCACATAATAAACCTTTGGCTTATCCTTTGCCTCTTTAACCTTGCTTAATACATCATCAACCTTCTTTTTCATTTCATCAACAATTTTCCCTGCAGCATCTGGTTCGCCGATAACATCTCCAACCTTCTTTATGACTTCATAGACTCCATCAAAGCTTTCGGGACCATAAAGAACTACAACTTTGATATTTAGCTGTTCTAATTTTTCAAGAACTTCCTTTTTAAAATGAGTTGAAGCGATAACAACATCAGGCTTTAAAGAAGCTATTTTTTCAATGTTTGGATCAGTTAAACTGCCTACAGATTCTATTGTTTTTATATTTTCAGGATAATCACAGTAATCCGTTCTTCCTACTAATCTATCAGTAGCATTTAATTCTGCTATTATTTCTGTTATATTGGGAGCTAAAGAAATAATCCTTTCAGGTTTTTTATCTAAAGTTACTTCTCTGTTATATGAATCAGTTATCTTTAGAGGATACTGAGCTTTACTTGTGTTAGTTCCCTCTGGAGTTTGAGTTTTTGCACAGGATACGAATATAAATATAAAAGCTAAAATCCTACTAAATACTAAAGCTTTAAACTTATTTGTTAACATATAGATCCCTCCTATTTTAATATTCAATTCCTTTTCTTGCCATAACACCCTTTGTGTAATAATGTTTTACTTCCTTCATCTCAGTAACAAGGTCAGCACACTCTATAATTTCCTTTGGAGCATAGCGTCCTGTTAAAATAAGTTCTGTTTTTTCTGGTTTTAATTTTATTAAGTCTAAAACTTCCTCCAGGGTAACTAATCCAAAAAATAAAGCTATATTTATTTCATCAAGAACAATCACATCATACTGATTTGAAAGCATTGCCTCTTTACTTTTGCCAAGTCCTAATCTTGCTGCTTCATAATCCTCCTTAGAGGGTTGATTTCTAATAAAACATCCCCTACCAAACTGATGTATTTCAACGTTTTTAAAGTAATCAACTATTTTTAGTTCACTATACTCCATTCCCTTAACAAACTGACCGATAAAAACCTTTTTACCTGCACATAATGCCCTTAAAGCTAAACCAAAGGCAGCTGTAGTCTTGCCCTTTCCATTTCCAGTATAAACATGAATATATCCCTTATCCAAAATTTCACCTTCCTTTATGAAATCCTTTTTTCAAGTGATTTGTAAGCTATAACTGCCAACAATGCATTTAAAAATGAAGCAATTGTAAGGGGAATAAGAACAGCATAAAATAACGGCCATCCGTTAAATGGAAGTTTAAACAAAGTTGAAAACGGAACAGTAAGTAAAGCTGCAAAAGGACCATTTAAAATTGTAGCAACGATAACAGCCATATACGGATTAAACCTTTTATATGTAATTGAAAAAACATAAGCAAATAAAAACATTTCTAAAGCAATAACAATATGCATAGGAATAGTTAAAGGAAAACCGCTTGTGATCGCTGTAAGTAAATGCCCTAACAAAGCTACCAATCCACCCAAGTATGGACCCAAAAATAATGCAGCAAAATAGCCTGGCATTGAATCAAAGGCAATTGAACCTTGAATTTTTATCAAAGAACCTACAAAAGATAAGGCAATCAAAATTGCTGTATAAGTAACTCTTCTAGTATTAAACTTCTTTACATTTTCCATTTATGTTCCCCCTTTATGTGTATTTTAAAATAACCAAATCAATTATAAACAATGAAACTATCAATCCCCTTATAAGAAAACTTTTTTTAAACTTAACATCAAAGTAAGTAAACTTTCCATTATAACAGCGAGAATCCACTGAAATTTTAATTTCCATCCACTTAAAAAATATATTCTTAAAAAGCAAAGCTCCAATTTTTGCACTGGTATTAATCATTCCTAAATAGCTATCAAATCCCCCCTTAGACTTTGCCGATTTAATCATTATTGAAAGTTCATCCTCCAAGAGAATTATAAATCTTTCCATGAGCTTTGTTATATCAACAATATCAATTAAAGCTTTATTCTTTGACATAATAAATAGAATATCATCCAATGGCGTCGTAAATATCAAAAAAGTAAGTGATAGGGAATTTATAACCCCCCTAAAACACATCAAATAAAACAAAGCAATATTTCCATCTAATATAAAAGCAATACTGCTAAATATGTAAAATAATGTTAATGTAAATAGATATTTTAAAACTTTCATAAATGGAGTTTCATATTTATAATGAAGAAAACTCAAAACTATAAGGTTAGCTAAAAACTGAAAAATATTCTTAAAGTATCCATTAAAAACTATAATTAAAATACACAAAAAAAGTTTTTCTATAGGATGAGTCCACCTAGCCTTGCTGTTCTTTGAAAACAATATTATCTCCTTTATCATTCTTCTTCCTTCCTAAAACATAGCCTATAATAAAGGCTCCACCTGCAGCCTGTAATGCAAAAAGCAAGCTTTCTATTTCTCCTGAAGGAGGTTCAAACAGATTATTAAAATATGGCTTATAATCTGGTGCAACCTCTGCTATAACATCCTGTGCCTTATCGTCAGCTCCACCAAGGTCGCCCTTTTGGGAGCCTATAAACAGCGACGCTATTATAATAAAACTTGCTACTACTCCCAAAACCCAATTTCTTCTCATATTTTTTCACCCCATAATTTAAAACTTTGCGTGGCATCCTTAAATAAATAGTCGAATATTATGACAGTAAATATTCCCTCAACAATCGCTAAAGGAATTTGAGTTATTGCAAATATGCCAATAAATTTTACAAGCGAAGCAACTATTCCACCATTTTGAGATGGAAATGCAAGGGCAAGCTGAATTGACGTTACAACGTAAGTTGATAAATCCCCTAAAGCTGCTGCTAAAAACACTGAAAACTTTTTATTTTTATCCTTTAATAGCCTATAAATTATAAATGAAACAAAAGGTCCAATTATACCCATTGAAAAGGTATTTGCACCAAGCGTAGTTAGCCCCCCATGAGCTAAAAATATTGCTTGAAATAATAGTGCTAACATAGATAAAACTGAAGTAACTAAAGGTCCAAACACGATAGCGCTAAGTCCTACACCCGTCGGATGTGAACAAGAGCCTGTAACTGAAGGTAACTTCAAAGCCGAAAGTAAAAATATAAATGCTCCACAAAGTGCCAATAAAAGTTTTGAATCCTTATCCTTGTTTGAAATCTTAATAACTTTTTTTACTCCTAAAAATATAACCGGAGCTGAAACAATAAAATAGAATATAGCCCATTTTAAAGGTAAAAAACCTTCCGAAATATGCATCGCATAAACAATACTTGAGATTTGAAATAATAAAAATAAAGTTAAAATTATAGTTTTTCTCATTCTAATTCCCCCTAAAATTAATTGGCCTTATATTAAGCCCCTTAATAAATGCAAAATCCTTATCAATAGAAACAATAGTTAAAGATGCAGGCTCTACTTGAAATTTATAGAAAAAATTTATATCTCCAAAAACATAGCACAAAAAACATCTTATTACTCCCCCATGGGTAACAATCAATAATTTTCCATCATTCTTATCTAAAGAATTAATAAAATCTTCTACGCGATTATACAACTCCTTTAAACTTTCTCCCATTGGAATTTTATAATTTATAAAATCTCTATTCCATTCCATAACTTCCCTTTGAAATCTTTCAAGAATTGTATTGTAACTTAAACCTTCAAATATACCAAAATCCATTTCCCTTAATCTCTCATCAATTTTAATATCACCTTTAAACAAAATATTCGCTGTTTGAAGACATCTTTTAGAAGGACTAGAAAAGCATCCTTCAAACTTTATTCCTTTTAAGTCCCTTTTAAGTGCTTTAACATTTCTTGTCCCCTTTAAAGACAAATCTTTATCTAACCTTCCTGAGTAAACCCTCAACTCATTATCCTCCGTTTCTCCGTGTCTAACTAAATATAAATCCAATCTAACACCACCCATGAAAGTAGAAGGATTATTTCGTTTAACTCTATAGATGCCCCATAAACATCACCTGTTAAACCATCTATCTTTTTATAAGAATATTTCATTAAAAAGAAGGTATTTAAAAATCCAACAGAAAATAATATAAAAAATCTAAACCCAGCTAAAAAGGCCGATAGAACCCCAAATAAAATCAAAGATAAAATAAAGTAACCTTTCCTGTCCTTTCCTGTAAATAAACTACCTAGTCCATCCCTTCTAGCACTTTTACCATAGGTAAACAAAAACGCAGCAAACAATCTTGCCCATCCTAAAACCAAAATAAGACAAATTAATGTATTCTCCCTTGATAAATTCTTTAGCAAAATAAACTTAGTTAAAATATCAAGGACAACAGCGATTACTCCAAAGGTTCCTACTCTACTATCCTTCATTATCTCTAGTATTCTTTCCCTATCCCTTCCAGAGAAAAAACCATCACATGTATCAGAAAGACCATCGATGTGTAGCCCTCCTGTTACAAAAACCCACAAAATTAATGTTAAAAGTGCTGCTAAATCATTATTAAATTTAATTATCATAAAGGGAATATTAATTATAATCGCAATAATCAAGCCAACAATAGGAAAGAAAAAAGTCATTTTTCTTATTGTCGATTCCTCAAAATCCACTTTAAAATTTAATGGCAGCCGAGTAAGAAATTGAAGACTTAAAATAAAAGCCTTAATCACTTTATTTTGAGGGGTATTCCTAAAAATACAATATAAACTTCATCTGATAAAGCGGCTGCCATTTGGTTAACCCTACCTTGGATGTCCCTAAACACCCTTGCAATGTGATTTTCAGGCACTACAGACATTCCAACTTCATTAGTTACAATAATTAAACTTCCATCTATTTCTCGAACTCTTCTTATCAAACCTGAAATTTCCTCCATGACCTTATTTTCTATCTCTTGCTGCATTTTGTAATCGATTGACTTAAGGTCCTTTGTTTTGTCAAACATTATATTTGATATAAGATTAGTTAAGCAGTCAAGCAAATAATTCTTTTCCTTTCCAACTGCATCCTTTAAGTTATATGTTCCTTCAAAGGTCCTCCAAGATGGTTTTCTTCTTTGTCTATGTAAACTTATTCTTTCCTCAACTTCAGAATCAATAGGTCTCATAGTTGCAATATAAACAACATCTTCCTCTCTCTCCAAAAGTTTTTCTGCAAAGGTGCTTTTCCCTGATCTTACACCGCCACTTATTAGTCTTATCAAAATATCACCTACTTTTCCCTTATATCTATTAAAAAGTCGTTTACTATATTTGCCTCTTCAAAGGTCCCCATTTCATTCACTATTGCAAGAGCTGATTCTATTATCATAAAGGCCAATGGGCATCCAGAACCTTCGCCTAGTCTCATTTTTAAATTAAGCATTGGCTCTAGTCCTAACTCCTTCATCATATATATTGCTCCAGGTTCAGCTGAAAGATGAGATGGAAATATATAATCCTTAACTAAAGAATTTAATCTTACAGCACAAAGTGCTGCTGCAGATGAAATAAATCCATCAATAACTATTGGGACTCTATTTTTAGCTGCGGCCAAAAAACAACCTGTAAGTCCTGCAATATCAAATCCTCCAACCTTCGAAATAACATCTATCGGATCATGACTATCAGGTTTATTCACTTCAAGGGCTTTTTTAACAACATTGATCTTATTTTTATGTTGCTCATCAGTAAGACCCGCCCCCTTACCAACAACAATATCTGGAGATAAGCCTGATAAAGCACATAAAACAGCTGCAGAAGTTGTAGTGTTGCCTATACCCATTTCCCCTGTTCCTAGAAGATCAACACCCTCCATTACCAGATTATCTACCACATCAATTCCAACTTCAATTGCTCTTATAGCCTCCTCATAGCTCATGGCAGCTTCCTTTGTAATATTTTTAGTGCCGTAAGCAATTTTTTTATTTAAAATCTTTGGATTATTAAAGTCAGCATCTACCCCTATATCAACTATCGTAAGGTCTGCACCTGCCTGTTTTGCCAAAATACACACACCAGTTATTCCTCTAGTGAAATTTTCCGTAACTACTTTAGTTATAAATTTTGGAGCACAACTTACTCCCTCTTCAACCACTCCATTATCGGCAGCCATTATTACTATATTTTTCTTTTTTACCTTATTGTGAAGCTTGCCTGTAATTCCTGAAAATCTCGCTCCGATTTCTTCCAGAATTCCAAGGCTACCGATTGGTTTTGTTAAATTATCGATATGCTTCCAAGCATTTTCCATAGCCGTCTTATTTAGTGGTTTAATATTATCAATTGTCTTTTTTAAAAGCTCCATTTTATCCCCCTTTTCATACAAAATGCTCCCAACGAAGGTTGGGAGCATTAATATACAAAAAAGCCTACCAAGGGTAGGCTTTAGTTACAAATTCTTTTTAATTACGCCATTCCCTTCCCTCCGAAGGATTAGCCAACATCAAAGGCAGGTCTCCTGGCTCACGGGTCCTCCTCCTCCAACCCTTCCCAGTTTCCCAGTGGGTATTGGATTTGTCGCCGTATACAGTAGCGGGGGCTGCAGCGGATTTTCACCGCTTTCCCTTTTAAGCTCTTAACGAGCACCCTTGATGGAAATATTTACTTTTAAAATTATTATAAGTTATTTTTTTGAA
>JAOAEI010000099.1 GCA_026416875.1 Caloramator sp. | reverse complement strand
CATATATTAACAGCGATATAAGAAAAGAATCTGAGGTTAAGATGGTGTCTGAAATAAACTGTCAAAAGGAAAAAGTTAATATAGAAAGCATGATTATAGAAAGTGAAAAGACTGATAAAAAAGTAGAAATAACAGAAAAGGATAATAGTAAAGTCGATGTAGTAAATACAAATAAGCAGACTAAGACCCTCCTAAAGAGAAATGTAAAAAATTCAAAAGTGAATAATACAAACAATAAAGAAAATAAAGTTAAAGATTTTCAAAACCAAGATAATCTTGTTATAGCTTCATCAGATAAGTATGATTTTAATTCAAATGACAATAACCTTCAGACTTCATTAAAAACAAAAACTTTAGTATACAATTATGAGGTTGTTTGTAGCAAAGAAAATATACAACTAATTGAATATTTATCTTCCAATGCAATTAAGATTTCAGACGAAATTTATTCTATAAACAAAGATAAATTTGAAGAACTTAAAGTAATTTTAATCAATAATGGTTTAGAAATGAAAGTAATTAATGAAGTTTCAAATGATGTTAATGAAATTAACATAAAACTAGTATTAAAATAACCCTATCAATTCCTCCTTGCCAAATTGGCAAGGAAATTTTTTTGTTTTATTTAACATAATTGAAAACTTAATATATAATTAATATATAAAAATTTCATTTAAGGAGAGAGGGTAATGGCTAAAAGTATTATCATTATAGATTCCAATAGTTTATTAAATAGGGCATTTTATGCCTTACCACCAATGAATACATCAACAGGGCAGCCGACAAATGCAATCTATGGCTATACTGTTATGCTTCTTAAAATACTTCAGGAAATGAAGCCGGATTATGTAATTGCTGCCTTTGATAAAAGTAAGAAGAACTTTAGGCATGAGAAGTTTATTGAATATAAAGCGGGAAGAAAAAAAATGCCGGATGAACTGGCACAACAAATAGAACCAACTAAAGAAATATTACGTGCCTTTAATATAGATATTTTAGAGATGGAAGGATATGAAGCAGACGATATAATAGGGACGATCTCTAAAAAATATTCAAAAATGGATTTCCAAATCAAAATAATTACAGGAGATAGGGATGCACTACAACTTGTTGATGAAAATATAAAGGTATTAATGACAAAAAAGGGGATAACAGAGCTTGAAATATTTAGTATAGAAGAAATAAAACAAAAGTTTGGACTTGAACCACAAAATATTATAGATCTTAAAGCTCTAATGGGGGATGCTTCAGACAATATTCCAGGGATTGCAGGAATAGGAGAAAAGACAGCCCTTAAGCTTCTACATCAATTTGGGAATCTTGATAATATCTACGCAAATATTGATGAAATCAAACCAGAAAGAATTAAGAATTTATTGATGGAAAATAGAGAACTTGCATATCTTAGTAAGGAACTAGCAACAATAAAAGTTGATGTTCCTATAGAAATTGATTTAAGAGAAAAGGTTTTAAATTATGATTTATCTACAGTTAAAGATGTATTTATTAAATATGAATTTAGAAGCCTTCTTTCAAAAGTTAACAAGGAAGATAAGGATGGTTTACAAAAAGAAATAAGACTGATTAATGATTTAAAGGAAATAGAAAAAATAAAGCAAGAGATATTAAAAAAAGGCCAGTTTAATTTTTGCTTTATAGAGTCAAATAAAAAAATTGAAGGAATGATTATAGAAGAGTTAAAATTTATCCCTGAAAGTTTTATAGATAAATTTTATGATCTATTTATTGATGAAAAAATAATAAAAAATACATATTCTTCAAAAATAGCTTATAAATATTTAAAAGAAAGAGGAGTAGAGCTAAAAAATTTAGATTTCGATGCAGAAATAGCTTCATATGTCCTTAATCCATCATCAAATGATTATTCAGTAAATTATATATTAAATAGGTATCTTAATATTAATGTGAATAATGAAAAATTGCTAACCTATTATGGGATTTTCATCGATAATATCAACAATATAAAAGAAAAATTTATTCAAGAAATAGAAAATTTAAGACTTGATATTTTGTATAAAGATATTGAACTACCACTTGTGGAAGTTTTAGCAGAAATGGAAATCAATGGTTTTAAAGTTGATAAAGAAACTTTAAATAGAATTGGATTTCAATTACGTGAGGAGATTGACAGACTAACTGTTGAAATATATGACCTTGCGGGTGGGGAATTTAACATAAATTCACCGAAACAACTTGGAGCGATTTTATTTGAAACTCTTAATCTTCCTGTAATTAAAAAAACAAAGACAGGATATTCAACTGATGCAGAGGTCCTCGAAGAACTACAGCCATATCATCCGATTGTAGAAAAGATAATACAATATCGCCAATTAGTAAAATTAAAAACAACATATATTGATGGTCTAATGGATGCGATTTCTGAGGATGGTAAAATACATTCTAATTTTAATCAAACAGTTACTGCAACAGGAAGAATATCAAGCACAGAACCTAACCTTCAAAATATTCCTATAAAATTAGAACAGGGAAGGCAAATAAGAAGGGCCTTTGTTCCTTCAAATGATAATTATGTTATTTTATCAGCTGATTATTCACAGATTGAGCTTAGAGTGTTAGCGCACCTTTCTAAAGATGAAAACCTTATAGATGCATTTATAAAGGGACAAGATATTCATACAAGAACTGCATCTGAAGTTTTTGGAGTAAAAATGGATGAAGTAACTCCACTTCAAAGGAGCAGAGCAAAGGCAGTAAACTTTGGTATAGTTTATGGTTTATCGGATTTTGGTTTAGCAAAGGATTTAAAAATTTCAAGGAAAGAAGCAAAGGAATATATAGAAAATTATTTTAAAAGATATAAAGGGGTAAGGGGATATTTGGACTGGATTGTGAATTTTGCAAAAGAAAAGGGATATGTGACAACAATTATGAATAGAATAAGATATATTCCTGAGATTCGCTCAACTAATAAGACAATAAAAATGCTTGGAGAAAGGCTTGCGATGAATACACCTGTTCAGGGTTCAGCAGCAGATATTATAAAAATTGCGATGATAAGAGTTTTCAAAAGGTTAAAGGAAGAAGGATTAAAGTCGAGAATAATACTTCAGGTTCATGATGAATTAATTGTTGAAACACATAAGGATGAATTAGAAATAGTAAAGAAGATAGTTAAATATGAAATGGAAAATGCAGTGAATCTTGCTGTTCCACTTATAGTAGATATTCATGTAGGAGATAATTGGTATAATGCAAAGTAGGTGATAGTTTGATAGTTTTAGGGTTAACTGGTGGCATTGCTTCAGGAAAATCTACCGTATCAAAAATGTTGAAGGAGCAAGGCTTCCCTATAATCGATGCTGATATCATATCAAGGGAAATTATGAAAAAAGGGGAATCAGCTTACGAAGAAATTATCGATAAATTTGGTTATGAAATATTGAATTTTACCGGAGAAATCGATAGGAAAAGACTTAGGGAAATAGTGTTCAACCAAAAGGATAAACTAAAAATGCTGAATGATATAACTCATCCTCAAATACTAAATAGAATTAAAGAAGAAATAAAGTTTTATAAAAATAATGGGGCCAGAATATGTGTTGTCGATGCAGCACTATTGATTGAGACAGGGTTTTATAAACATGTTGACTTGGTTTTGCTTGTATATTGCGATAGAGAAACACAAATTAACAGGTTAATGAACAGGGATGGATTAACCTATGAACAAGCTATAAAAATAATAAATTCTCAAATGGATTTTGAGGAAAAGAAAAAGTTTGCTGATTATATAATTGATAATAGCAAAGATTTAGAGAACACAAAAAAACAGTTGAATTATATTATAAATAGCATTATAAATATGGAGGAGATGAATGAATAGACGGCAAATTTTTTTACTAATAATTGTTTTACTGTTGCTTTTAAACTTAAAAAATATTTTTAAGATTTTTTATCCGATAAAGTATGACAAATATGTAGTAAAATATTCTAAAAGGTATAATGTTGATCCCTATCTAATTTATGCTCTTATAAAGGCGGAAAGCAATTTTGATAAAAATGCATTATCTCATAAAGGTGCAATAGGACTTATGCAAATTACTCCAAATACTGGTAGATATATTTCTAATCTTTTAAAGGAAAAAAACTATAGAGATGGAGACTTGTTTGATCCTGAAAAGAATATAAAATACGGTGTATTCTATTTTAAAAAGTTATACAGCGATTTTGGTTATGATTTAGATTTAGCACTTGCTGCATATAATGCAGGGGAAGGAAATGTAAGAAGATGGATTATAAACAATAAGCTGAAGGAAGAAATGTTATTTAAAGAAACAAAACTATATATTAAAAAAGTAAAAAAATATTATATGATTTATAAATGGATTTATCAAAACGAATTTTTATAAAAAGTGTTGACAAAAAAGATTAAATTTGCTAATATATAATGTGTCAAGCGGAGATGGCGGAATCGGCAGACGCGCACGTTTGAGGGGCGTGTGGGTATCCCGTGCGGGTTCAAGTCCCGCTCTCCGCACCAATATGAGTAAAACCGCAAGGCTTATGTTACAAAGCCTTGCGGTATTTTTATTTTACACCACGCACCTAAAAAAATATGAAAAGGGTGTGTGGTGTTTTGTTATAATAAATAATCATAGTATAAGGCTGTATAACAATGACAACAAAATTTAGAAGGACAAATATTTTGCTTTATTAGTTCAAAAATATTATAGATACAAACAAAGTTATATTTTTAACAATAATTTTTTAAAAGGATTTTACGTATTTATGTTGAATATTAATAAATAGTAAACATTTAAGTAGGTGATAGGTTGTTACATATAAGTATTTTCCATGAAAATTTTATTATTCGTAATGTTTCTATAGACTCTTTAGAGGATATTGTAGAATGTATTAATTCTGATGAATCTAATCTTGAAGCTATTGGAATAAGTAAAAAAATTGATTTAGAATTTATAAGAGAAAGATATATGGAAAGTCTTGTTAATCCTTTAGAGTTTTTTTGTGGTATATATAAAGATGGTGATATGTTAGGAATAATAAAGGGTAGAATGGAGAATAAATGTATTCAAGAGGCTTGGTTTATGACTTTTATTTTAAGATACGAATTAAGGAATAAAGGATTGGGGTCTCATGTTTTAAAATTAGTGGAAGAGTATCTTAAAACTTTTTACAACGTTCAACGATATTGTGCTATAG
>JAOAEI010000098.1:327-5431 GCA_026416875.1 Caloramator sp. | reverse complement strand
CCACGGTAGCTCAATGGTGGAGCATCCGGCTGTTAACCGGAGGGTTGGAGGTTCGAGTCCTCTCCGTGGAGCCATTTAATGTGGGGGTGTAGCTCAGTTGGGAGAGCACCTGCCTTGCAAGCAGGGGGTCAGGAGTTCGAATCTCCTCATCTCCACCAAATGTGGGCTCATAGCTCAGACGGTTAGAGCGTACGCCTGATAAGCGTAAGGTCGGTGGTTCGATTCCACTTGAGCCCACCATTTAATTTAATAAAACAAAAGTGTTCCATGGTAGCTCAATGGTGGAGCATCCGGCTGTTAACCGGAGGGTTGGAGGTTCGAGTCCTCTCCATGGAGCCATTTTATTTTTTGGCTCAAGTAAATAGTTAGGGTGGGTATTTAAATACCCACCCTTGATTATTTTAAAGGAGTCAATGTAGTTTTGTTTTAGAAATAGTTATATAGTAAAACTGTGTCTTTATGCTGAAATGATTAAAATAAATTAACATTATATTGACAAAAAGTAGTTTATTTTTTTATATGGAGTATGTTAAAATTATAACATATTTTGTTATTTTAAAAGACTATACTCTAAGAGAAAAGTCTTTGATATTGATGATTACGAAAGGAGGCTTGTAGATGAAAAAATATTTTAAATTAACAGGGAAAATTTTGTTATTCCTTTTTATCTATCAATTTTTTATGTTTTTATATTCGGCAATAATGGGAGCGGTTATTGGATTTCGTTTTGCAATGAATAATCCAAAGAACCTTCAGTCGCAGTTGGTTACTGAACATGTAAAGCAGATTATGTTATCAAAAATGTATATTCCTGTATTTTTAGCAGCTATTACGTCTTTGATAATATATTATTTTATTTATAAATCGAAAAGTAAGAATTTAATTAAGACTTGTAATTTTTCAAAGGTTGGATTTAAAGCTTTAGCTTTAACGTTAATTTCAGGTATTTCTTTTGCGTTGATTGTGCGCTTTATTTTATATTTAATGTCAAAAAATCCTGCTTTTACAGAAATTCTTAAAAATTACGGCCAACATATGAAATTAATCGTGAATTATGAAATTTTAAATATTTTAGTTATGGCTTTAATTGTTCCAATAACGGAGGAAATATTATTTAGGGGAATGATTTTAAATGAGCTTTTAGATAATGTTAGTTTAGCCCCTGCCGTTATAATTCAAGCACTGCTATTTGGATTATATCATATGAATTTAGTCCAAGGATTATATGCATTTATTATGGGCTTGATATTAGGAATTTTATACTGTAGGTTTAAAACTATTTGGGTTCCCATAATTTTTCATGCTGCTGTTAACGCCATAGGTATAATCAATACGGATTTCTTTCAATCAACATGGACTGTTATTATTGCAATTCTAACGTTAGTAATTAGTTTGATCCTGTTAAATAAAGAAAAAGATATCTCAATTAAACGTATAGATTCATCAATTTGATTTTAAAATGCTTTTGTAGTAGATATTAAGTAATTGCTAAAATAGTCTAAACTTTGATGAAGAATAAAAAACTTGGGTAGAATTCCTGCAGAGGTTCTACCTTTTTTTATTAGCTAAATTAACAGCGTGGTATAATGTGATATAATTGCATAATATACTAAATATTGGTATAATAATTATGCACAATTTGTGCACAGAAGGGAGGATAGCATGGGTTTTTTTGAGGATTTTAAAAATAACTTGATCGGACAGTATGAAGAATGTGAAGCATATAGATTGATTTGTAAACAACAGGGTTATAATCCATATACGGATTTAAAAACTGAAGAAGATTTAGATTATGTTCCTTTTTTGGTAACTACCGTTTTTAAAAGGTCAAATGGATTGTTTACAAAGCTTCTTAGGAAGGATATAAATAAAATCCACAAATGGACGGTATCAAGTAGCACCAGTGGAGACCCAAGCATAGTAGGAAGAACCGAAAAGGATATAGAGGTTTTGAGAAGCTTTGTTGAAGAGGATGATAAAATTTTTAGAAAAAGGCATGATTATGAATGCACCTTCTTCCCATTGGCTGAGGATATGAAGGCTTTTGGAAGAGGGGAGTTTTTAGGAAAAACATTAGAGTCATATCTTGGTAATATTCTCGATTTGTTTACCTATAGAGATGATACTATATTCTTATTAAAGCCTTCGGAGAAGGGATTTTCTGTTGATGTGGATTCATTTGTAAAATATATTATGGAGCATGATAAAAAGGGAAACTATGCTGCCCTTGGTGGTTCAACCCCTTTGTTTTATAAAACAGTTTTGGGACTAAAGGAAACGATGAAACCTGTTGAACTTGGTGATAAGGCTATCGTCCACACAGGTGGCGGCGGATGGGATGGAAGAAAGGGAAATATAAATATCGGAACTTTTATTGAACGATGGAGATTTGTTGAGGATGTTTCTAAATTCCTTGGAATTCCTGAGGAAAATTTTACGGATACATATTCCTTTACTGAAAACAGCTTTACAATGACAGGACACTACTCAAAGGAATATAAAGATTATATCTTCCATGTTCCAAAATGGGCAAAAGTAATCATTAGGGACTTTAAAACATTAAAACCCCTTAAAAGGCCAGGGGAAAGGGGGCTTATTCAGGTTCTTAATGCCTATGGAACGGAAGGCTTTGCAGGAGCTTCTGTGTTAGTGGATGATATAGGTGAGATTGTAGAATATAATAGATGCCCTATTTGCAATACGGAAGGGATGACTATAAAAATCATAGGAAGGGTAAAAGGAACTGAAGCAAAAGGCTGTGGGGCAACCTTAGGGGGTGAATAGAATGAAAATTCCAATGACGATTTGCGATGGATATGCCACAAGAAATTTAAATGATTTAAACATAGAGATTGGATATTCAAATGAAACTACTATTTTAAATGAAATAGATAGGCTAAAAGGGAATAAATTAAAAGCCCATGATATATCTACAAAAAGGAATATCGATATACTTGATAAATGTGCAAGAAAATGGATGGATAGGGAATATTCAAAGGAACATGTAAAAGTGCTCTCGAGGATTATAAATCAATCGGAGGATCTTATATTTAAAGAAATTGAAATTACGATGCAGATGCTTTTAAAGGAAAATGTAAAAAGGCTTCTAAGGGAAGAACTTAATGATGAGGATATTTTAGATAAATGGGTGGACACCTATTATGGAAGGGTTCATAGGCAACCAAGGGGAGTTGTATTTCATAACGTATCTGGGAATGCCTTTGTTGTAATTCCAGTAAGCATTTCTATGGGGCTTTTATCTAAAAATTGCAATATAGTTAAAGTTTCAGCTGATGAGCCCTATTTTGCTTATGCCTTTTATAATAGTCTAGTAGAAATAGATTCTAGCATTAAAGATAGATTGTCGATAGTTTATTTTGACAGCTCCAATTCTAATATGTATGATTTAATAGTTAAAAATGTAGATGCTGTAATCCATTGGGGTGGAGAACATTCAAGAAACTTTATGGCTAATCTCTGTGCAAAATATAATGTCCACTTTATTGAGCATGGCCCAAAGGTTAGCTTCCAAGTTATAGATGAGATTGAAGATTATGAAGAAATTGCAGAGCTTGCTGCAAGAGACATTGTTTTTTGGGAGCAAAAAGCCTGCCTTTCACCAAGGGTTATATTTATAAATAAAGATTTAAATTATGAAAAATTTACAAAGTTTTTATCAACTAGTTTAGATAAACTTAGCAAAGAACTTCCAAAATCGTATTTTAATCCTTGGGATGCAGTAAAGACTGTCCAGGACAGACAGTATGCAATTTTAAAGCATGGGCTTTCCAATACTGGGAAGGTAATTTCGTCAAGTAACGCAGATTATACGGTTGTGTTAAGCGATATTCTACCCAAAAAGGAAGATATTGATAGATGTTTTTCCAGATTTGTCTACATTTATCCGTTTATAAATAAGGATGAAATATTATCATATATAGATCAAAATCTTATTGGATATTTGCAGACTATGGGATATAATGGGAATGATGAAGAATTTATTGAAAAGGTTACATTGATGGGGGTTAGCATTATAACTAAGATAGGTGATATGTCCCTTCATTATCCTGGAACCAGTCATGATGGGATTTTTAATCTTCAGGAGTTAACCTTTGCAGCTAGCAGGCAAAACAAGGTAGGATATAAATTTAATCTAAAGGATTTATTATCGTCCTATTTTAAAAGGAGGAGTTAAAATGGACATTAAAGATAAATACAGCGATTTTTTGACGATAGATGATGCACTTCAACTAAAAAGAAGCGATGTTAGAGAAAACTACAGAGAATATATAAACTCCAGTGCTGTTCAGCTTCTGTCGCTTTTGGATTTTGATAAGCATTTTGTTAAGGCTGAAGGAACAAAGGTCTATGATGAGGATGGCAATGAATATATTGACTTTTTAGGTGGATATGGTGCACTAAATGTTGGGCATAATAATCCTGAGATAATAAATGAAATAAAAAAGGTAATAGGGCTTCCTAATATTTTGCAGGCATCTATATATAATCTTGCGGGAGTTTTAGCAAGAGACCTTGCAATAATAACTCCAGGGGATTTAAAAAGGACATTTTTTGCAAACAGCGGTGCTGAGGCTGTAGAGGGTGCTCTAAAGCTTGCAAAGATAGCAAGTGGAAGGAATAAGATAGTTTACTGCTTAAATTCCTTCCACGGAAAAAGCTTTGGTGCCCTTTCGGTAACAGGAAGGGAAAAATATCAAAAGCCCTTTAAGCCCCTTTTACCTGAAACTTATCCTATTCCCTATGGCGATGAAAAGGCCCTTGAGGATGCTCTAAAGATGGGGGATGTTGCAGCATTTATACTAGAGCCCATCCAAGGAGAAGGAGGAATAATAGTTCCACCTAAAGGGTATCTTAAAAAAGTCAGGGAGCTTTGCGATAAATACGGAGTATATTTGATAGTTGATGAAATACAAACTGGCTTTGGAAGAACAGGTCTAATGTTTGCCTGCCAAGAGGAAGATGTGGTTCCTGATATTATGTGCTTTGCAAAATCCATTGGCGGAGGAATAATGCCAATAGGTGGATATATCACAAAAGAAGAAATATGGAAAAAGGCCTATGGAAGCGTTGATAAGGCATTTTT
>JAOAEI010000098.1:0-317 GCA_026416875.1 Caloramator sp. | reverse complement strand
TTGGAGGAAATACAATAGCCTGCGCAGCTGGAGTTGCAACTATAAAATACATCGTTGAAAATGATCTTCCTAATAAAGCAAGGGAAAAGGGAGAATATCTATTAAAAAGGTTAAATGAACTTAAGGAAAAGTATCCTGTAATAAAGGAAGTTAGAGGAAGGGGCCTTATGATCGGAATTGAATTTGAAGAGCCAAAGGGAATTTTAAATACAATAACAGCAGGTAAACTTTCAGAAGTTTCTAAGGAATATTTTGCATCATTAGTTGCAGGAAAGTTAATGAACGACCATAGAATCATTACAGCGTATACATTAAAC
>JAOAEI010000097.1 GCA_026416875.1 Caloramator sp. | reverse complement strand
GCACTAAGGCCCCATTTAATTTTCTTCCACAAGACCGGACTAATCTCATAGCCAACAAGCCTATCTAAAATTCTTCTTGCTTGCTGTGCATTCACTAAATTCATATTAATACTTCTTGGCTGTTTTATTGCATTTACTACTGCTTTTTTTGTTATTTCATGAAACTCTACTCTACATTTTTCAGAAACATCTAATCCTAATATATATGCAAGATGCCATGAAATAGCTTCGCCCTCTCTATCCGGGTCTGTAGCTATATATATTTTTGAGGCTTTTTTAGCCTCCTTTTTCAATTCATCTATGAGATCACCTTTACCCCTTATAGTTATATACTTAGGCTCATAATTATTTTCTATATCAACCCCAAGTTGACTTTTTGGAAGATCTCTAATATGTCCCATAGAAGCTTTTACTTTGAAATTTTTACCCAAAAACTTACTAATCGTTTTTGCTTTAGCTGGTGACTCAACAATTATCAAAGACTGCGACATTTTATCCCCTCCAGCTTTACATAAGTATTAGTATTATAGCAAAATCTTCTAAAAAATTCTATACTTAAATTACTCTTTTAAAGTTATATAGTTTCCAAATGCCCTTTTAATTATGCCATTACATTCAAGTTTTCCTATTGCTCTTAAAACATCATTCGTTTCTACGTCGATCCTTTCCAATAACTCTTCGATGGTAATTGCTCCTATTTTTAATATATTTATTATTGTTAATTCCAATTCATTATAACCAGAATGCATATTATTTTTCAAGCTTATTCCATATTCTAAAAGGATATCCTCAATATTTGAAACTAATTTTGCCCCATCCTTAATCAAATTATTGGTTCCAACACTATTTAAACTAAAGATATTACCTGGGACTGCAAAGACATCCTTACCCTGCTCTAAGGCTAATCTTGCTGTTATAAGGGATCCACTTCTATCTGTTGCTTCAACTACTAATACAAAGTCTGCAAGCCCACTTATTATTCTGTTTCTCCTTGGGAAATTTTGAGGATAGGGTTTTTCATCTGGTAAAAATTCTGTTAAAACTGCCCCTTTAAGAGCAATTCTATTAATAACTTCTTTGTTTGAAATAGGATAAATAAATTTAAATCCACTGCCTAGAACTCCTGCAGTTACACCATCTGCATCTAAGCATCCCAAATGGGCTGCTGTATCTATTCCTTTTGCTAATCCGCTGACAATTTTTATTCCGTATTTGCTGATCTCCCTAGAAAATTTATAGGCTACTGTTAATCCATAATTAGTAGCCTTCCTTGAACCTACTACTGCTAACGTGTTAGTGTAATCTAATATATTGCCTTTTATAAATAATCCTGCTGGAGGGTCATATATATTTTTTAATTTAGCTGGATATTCATCATCATTAAACAGAATTAAAGTTAATTCATTATCTATTAAAAATTTAACTTGATTATATATTTCTTTTTCTCTATTTTTTACATGCAAAACTTCATCAGCTTCACAAATATTCAGGCCTAAATCCATCCAATCCCTTCTATTCATTTCATATATCTTGTCTAACTCTAATCCTCTAGTCAGCAATTTTATCTTCAATTCATCCTTTATAGGTAAATTCAAAAACCATAATTTTAGAAACTTTTCTTTATCCATTTACCTCACCTGTATATCTTATTATCCAAAATACGATACTGAACTGCTTCAGCTACATGATCTTCATTTATAATTTCGCTTCCATCAAGATCAGCAATAGTTCGTGATACCTTAAGTATTTTTGTGTAACCTCTTGAACTTAGCTTTAAATTTTTGAAAGCATTTTCAAGCACTTTGCTTGCAGCTTTACTAAATATGCAGTATTTATTTATGTGTTTATTCTTCATTTGGGCATTTACATAAATCCCGTCTTCTTTAAATCTTTCTATTTGAATTTTCCTTGCTTTTATAACTCTTTTTCGTATTTCAATTGATGATTCTTCTTCTTTTTTTCCATTTAAATCCTCATAGTTTATCGGTTCCACAGAAATTTGCACATCAATTCTATCTAATATAGGACCAGATATACGATTAAAATAACTTCTTATTTGATTTTCAGAACAATGGCACTGCCTATAGGGAGATCCAAAGTATCCACACGGGCAAGGATTCATACTTGCAACAAGCATTATTCGTGCTGGATAATTTATCTTTCCTTTAACTCTTGAAATTAAAACCGAGCCATCTTCTAACGGCTGCCTTAATGACTCAATTACATCCCGCCTAAATTCTGGAAACTCATCTAAAAACAAAACCCCGTTATGGGCTAATGAAACTTCTCCAGGTGTTGGATTACTTCCCCCGCCAATAAAGGATGCAAAGGAAACAGTATGATGTGGGTTTCTAAAAGGAGGAGTTAATAGTAGCTTGCCCTTTTCCTTCAAAAGCCCTGCAATACTATAAATTTTTGTAACCTCAATAGCTTCATCAATTGTAAGTTCAGGCAAAATGGTTGGAATTCTTTGTGCTATCATTGTTTTACCACTTCCTGGCGGCCCAATCATTAGGATATTATGGCCCCCGCTGGCTGCAATTTCTACTGCCCTTTTAACAAATTTTTGGCCCTTAACTTCACTAAAGTCAAAGTCATAATTCACATCAGTGTTATTATTTTTTACTGGAATAAGGCTAGGTTCTAAATTATTATTTAATATATCAACCACTTCATTTAAATTACTAACTGGATAAATGCTTATGTCTTCAATAAAATCAACCTCACCCCAATTTTCTTGTGGAATAAAAATTTTTTTGAAATTTTTCCTTGCCTCCAATACCATCGGCAATACTCCTCTAACCCCTCTAATTTCACCATTTAATGATAGTTCTCCAATAAATGCACTTCCTAAAGTATTTTTATAATTAATTTCATTCATACAGCTTAAAATGCCAACAGCTATTGCAAGATCAAGATGTGGTCCTTCCTTTTTTAAATCCGCAGGAGCAAAGTTAATAGTTATTCTTGCAGGTTCCATTTTAAAACCTGAGTTTTTTATCGCAGACTTTACCCTTTCTTTTGATTCTTTAACCACCGTATCGGGTAACCCAACCATATTAATTGAAGGCAATCCTCCATTTAAATCCACCTCAACCTCAACCACAAATCCATCTATCCCCATTAAGGATAAGGAAAATACCTTACTAATCATTTTTTCACCCCTGGTTATAATTTTTTCTAAAAACAATTATTTCCTATATTATTATTTTTAAACATATAAAAAATGATCCTGTTTTTTTAGCAGGATCATTCTTACTCAAAGGCATTTTTAATTAAATATATAGATTTTACGTTTTCATTTTCATCTACCATTATCTCTACTACATCAAATCTAACAAAGGCATCCTTTATCCTTTTTTTAGCTAAATAGAGATTTGCTAAATTTTTAATTCTTTGTTGCTTATAATAATCTACTGCTTCCCTAGGGTATCCAAGGTTTAAGGTTTTACGCAATTTAACTTCGATAAATACAAGATACCTTCCATCCCTTGCTATTATGTCTATTTCCCCAAATTTAGTTCTAAAATTCTTTTGTATAATAAGATATCCCTTATTAATTAAATATCTTGAAGCAATTTCCTCTCCTAAATTTCCAAGTTGCTTTTTGTTAAACATATAATCACCCAATAATATTTCTTATAAATGTCCTTCTATGTATTTCACAAGGACCATATTTTTTTATTGCTTCAATATGTTCTCTTGTGCCATATCCTTTGTTCTTTGTAAAATTATAAAATGGATACTGAATAGATGCTTTTTGCATATAAAGATCCCTTTCAACTTTAGCTATTATCGATGCCGCCCCAATAGAAACCGATAAATCATCGCCCTTTATAATCGATATCTGTGGGATATCCACATCAAGCTTTAGAGCATCTATCAAAATAATATCTGGTTTTATTTTTAACCCTTCTAAAGCTCTGAGCATAGCTAATTTTGTTGCTTCAAGTATATTAAGTTCATCTATTTCTTCTACAGTAGCATATCCTAAGGAATAATCAATCGCTTCTGCCTTAATTTTATCATATAATTCCAATCTTTGTTTTTCAGTTAATTTTTTGGAATCCTTTATTCCCAATATCGGTTTTTCAATATCTAAAATAACTGCTGCTGCATATACCGGACCTGCCAACGGTCCCCTTCCAACTTCATCAACGCCTGCTATAAATTTATAGCTTTTAATAAGCTCCTTCTCATATTCACAGCGCCTTTCATACTCTTTTTCTAACAATTTTTTTTTATACAATTCCTTTTCGTATTTGTCTAATATTTTGTATATGTCCTTTCCTATTTCCTTTTCTAAGATTTTATTTTTTACATCGTAAAACTCATCTAAGTTTTTACATTCTTTAAGTAAATTCTCTATTTCTTTCATTCTATTCATCAACTTCAACTCCATCCATTAAATCCCTTGGCGCTTCAAGAGAAATTCTCCCTAATTTTGCAGTCCTAAAATCTTCCAATAATATATTAGCTGTTCTGTAAAGATCCACTTCACCACCTGAAATAACACATCCTCTTTTTTTGCCTATTTCAACTAGTAATTCATGTGAATCATCTATTATCTTAATTTTATATCTTTCCTCTAATGTCCTTGGCATTATTACTTTGATTTCATTTAAAAAATTTATGCTCAATTCAACGATATCAAGTATCTCCTCTTTAATCGCCTTCACATAAGCTAAATGCAGGGCAACTGTTTCATCATCAAATTTAGGCCATAATATTCCTGGAGTGTCTAGTAGCTCAAATTCTTTATTAACTTTAATCCACTGTTTGTTTTTCGTAACACCAGGCCTATCACCTGTTTGTGCTGAAGATTTCTTAGCTATTTTATTAATAAATGTGGACTTTCCAACATTAGGTATACCAAGAACTAACGCCCTTATAGGTCTACCGATTATCCCCCTTTGCTGAGACCTTTCTATTTTATCCTTTAATATTTCTTTAATTAATGGATATATTTTATTAATATTTTTACCTGAAATACAATCTATGTCAAGAGCTGCTATTCCATTACTTTTATAATATGCAATCCATTCCTTTGTAATCAAAGGATCTGCAAGCTCAGACTTATTTAACAAAACAATCTTAGGCTTATTTTTTATTATCGAATCTACATCGGGATTCTTGCTACTTATAGGAATCCTTGCATCCAAAAGTTCTAAAACAACATCAATAAGCTTTAATGAATCTGTTATTAGCTTTTTTGTTTTTACCATATGTCCGGGATACCATTGTATATTCATTTTGATGCCTCCTTAGGCTTATTTAATAATAATTATTCCCCTAATAAAAATACATTATATAATTAAAAAAGAGACTGATAAACAGTCTCTTTATTCGATAATTTCTTTAACCTTAGTAGCAGCTTTACCAACTTTCTTTCTGAGGTAATAAAGCTTAGCTCTTCTAACCTTACCTCTTCTTATAACTTCGATTTTGTCAATAATTGGTGAATGAACTGGG
>JAOAEI010000096.1 GCA_026416875.1 Caloramator sp. | reverse complement strand
TCCTTATTCCCACCATCTGTTCCTCCAGCAAGAAGGATGATGTCAGGTTTTTTCTTTACAATCTCCTCCATCTCGTGCTTTGTAAGTTCATAGCTGTAAACACCAAGAATTCTAGCACCTGCACCAAGGGCAGCCCTTTTGGCAGCCTCAGCCGTAAGTTCCGGCACCAATCCAATTGCAATCATTTTAAGTCCACCTGCAGCAGAGGAACAAGCCAGTTTTTCAACAAAGTTAACCTTTGATATATCTATTTTCTCCTTTAATTTTTCAAAGGCATTGTTAAAGCCTATCATTATATCCGTCTGGACTGTCGTTAAATCCTTTGCTGTTGCAAGGACTTCCTCTTTTTCAAGGTCTACTGCAGTAAGCTTAGTATATGTGCTTCCAAAATCTATCAAAAGTGCAGCATCCATAATACCACCTAATCCTCAATTCCAAGATCATGCTTAAGATCTTTAATTCCAACCTCAGGTGAAGTTCCTGGCGGATAAACTCTGTTAAATCCCATGTCTTTAAACCTCTTTTCAACGTCGCTCCATTCCTGCTTTCCAACAACTAGGTTTCCACCTGCGTATAATAAAATATTTTTAAGCCCTGCCTCATCGCATTTTTCCCTTAAACCTCTGCAGTCTATTTCCCCATGGCCGTAAAGGGATGATACTAAGATGGCATCTGCATTTGTTTCAATCGCAGCGTTAATAAATTCTTCTTGAGAACACATAACGCCAATATTAACAACATTAAATCCTGCATCTAAAAAAGCCCTTTCAAGAATTTTGTTCCCTACAGCATGGCAGTCAGCTCCAATAACGCCTAAAACAACAGTTTTACCCATATTTATCCTCCTTAAAGAATATTTTTTGATTCTATTATCTTTGACATAATAGCCTTGACGGACCCTTGATCAAGGGAATAATCAAAGCTTATTACTTCTTTATTATGTGCAATTTTTGAAACGTCTTCACGCCTTCCTGGGGAAACTATTATAACGTCTGATGTGTCGACTATTTCCTTAACTTCCTCTGCCTTTTTGCTTATGGATGCACGAATATCAACAGCATCTAGCCCTGCTGATGTTAAAGCAGCTTTAACCTTAAAGGCAAACTCATTGGAAAGACATAACAGGGCATACTTTGTTCCCTTGGGATATCGTGCAATCCTTACAATCGCCTCAAGGCAGGGATTAATTGCAACTCCAAATACTTCTTTATTAATATCCGATGTTAACGTCTTTACCTCGTTGACATGATTAAAGGTTGCTATGATAAGATGTGCATCCTTAAGCAGATTTTCTGTTTTTTCATCTCTTTCCTTAAGGTTTGCTATAGTAAGTGGATTTACATTCATTTTAGTATAAAAGGATAATTCCTTTGCAAATTCCCTTGCCTGTTCAATATTGCACTCTACAAATACAGCGTTTATGTTCTTTAACAGTTCTTCCTTTTCGTTTATTCTTTCCTGAACTAATGCCAAGAATTCCTTTGGATTAAGCCCAAGTTCTAAAGCCTCTTCAAGACCTAAATCAATTATTCTAAAGAGCTTTTCCTTAACATTTTGCTGCTTCCATGTTGTCCCTTCTTCTGCAACAAAGGTTCCCTTTCCTTGATATGATACAAGAACCCCTTCGTTTTCAAGAAGGTTATAGGCAGCACTAATGGTGTTTCTGCTGGTATTTAATAATTTAGCAAGCTCCCTTTCTGTTGGCATCTTATCCCCTATCTTTAGATTGCCATTTTTGATTTCATTCATTATTTGATTTTTAACCTGAATATAAATAGGAACGGAACTTTTTTTATCAATGGATATATTCATAATTCCACCTCATTGATCCATTTAAAAATTGGCTTAATCCATTATTATTTTATCACAATATATATCAAATTGTTAATAAACTCTTTATCATATTTTCTGAAATTTTTTGATTAAAAAACTTTATCGATTATTTTCTACATTATTTGCAACTTATCTTGCAATTTCATAAAAAAATAACGCCCGCTTAGGCGTTATTTTTAAAAAGTATCAATTTTTCATCCAAAGTCCATCTTTTGTGTATTTCCGTTCTAAACTTTTTGTCTGTACTTTCAAAAATTACTTTACAGTTAATTGGCCTCATAAGCTTTTTTATTTCCTTTAATGTCTCAATATCCTCATAAGTAGAAATGTCATCTGTCAATAAAATACCTTTAAATATTAGTTCTAAATCATTTTTAAGGACCTTATCTATAGCACCCTTTAATTTGTCCTCATCTATAAAGGGCTTGTGAAAATAATCATATTCTAAAATTATCCCTGCAAGTCCAATATCCTTTAAATTCTTTAATATCCTAAAATATATATCTAAATTACCCCAAAACCCGTTTGTAACAACATACTTTTTTATTTCTATGTCCTTTATTTTCTTTAAATACTTAAAAAGCATTGAAGGATTTAAAAATACTTCTCCACCTTCAATTATTATGTAATTATTATATCCATCCTTTATAGCGTCTAAAGCCCTTTTTTCAAATTCGTCCTGGTTCATAAATCCCCTTTTATACGGTGCACATCTGTATCTGCAGTGGTGGCACAAAAAATTGCATTGATATGTAACTATTATCCTAATCCCCTTCATAAAACCACCATTAAAGGACTTCATAAATATCCGAAAATTCTATGTTTATTTTTTCAACTAACGAATTAATATCGTTACATCCTTCGCAGGAATTCTCAACCAATCTTACAGGAATTTCAATAAAAAATTTTGTTCCCCGTCCCTTCTTACTTTCTAACCAAATACTTCCACCGTGCATCTCAACTAATCTTTTTACCAGTGAAAGTCCAAGGCCTGTTCCTTCGTTTTCTTTATAGTTCTTTTTCAATTGCTTAAATTTATTAAATGCCTCCTCCACTTCCTTCTTAGTCATTCCTACTCCATTATCCTGAACCATAATTTGAACTTTACATCCTAAGTCATTAATTTTAATCCTTATCCTGCCTCCATAGGGGGTAAACTTTATGGAATTAGATAACAAATTTAACATAATCCTTTCAAGCTTATCTGGATCAAAGGCAATTATTTTTTCGGAAACGTTTGAACAAAAGTGAACTTCAATACCCTTTGTAGAAGCGTAATCCTTTACAGAACATGCAATATTTCTAATCAAGTTTACTATATCCAAATTTACTAAGTGGACATTAAATAAATCGGATTCAATTTTAGTAACGTCAAGAACATTATTCACAAGCCTTATTAGCCTATAGCTGTTTTGTTTTAAAACCTTAAAATACCGTTTTATTATTGTATTGTCTTGGTATAGTTTTCCGCTTGCTTCATAAAGCTCTAATATCTGAAGGGAGCTTAAGATTATATTTAAGGGCGTTTTAAGATCATGGAAAATACTGTTAAATGTATCTAAAAGCTCATATGGACAATTTTCGTTTGAACAGTCTTCCCCCTGCTGCCTTCTGCATGTGCATTTATCCCTCAACCTCTCCATTACCATCACCCGTTTATTATTTTATATTTATATTATTCTACAAAAAGTTTAATTTTCCTTTTATTACTAATTAAAATGTGAATTTTTTATTAATAATTTATTTGTAACCATTTAATTTGATTTTGCATAGGCTATATTAGAAAACCTAATGAAAGCGAGGGTGGATAGATGGATTATGGCAGCTTACTCTCAACTTTAAACTTTGATGGTAGAAGCGATAACCTATTAACAACTTTGATTATACTTGGGATAATATTCTTCTTCGGTAAAGACCAATGTGGATTTGGATGTGGTCATGATGACTGCTGCTGCAAGCATAAGCATAAACATCATAAACATTGCTGCCGCTGCTGCTGTGGCAAACAAGATGATAGCTTCTTTATAATCCTTTTAATTGCATTAGTTCTTCTTTTAAGCCAAAACCCTAAGGATGATAAATGCTAAAAATTAAATTTAAGGAGGGATATATATGTCAAAGAAATGCGGCTGCTACAAAGGATCAGACTTCTATAATTTACTTGCATTACTTTTAATAATTCTACAATTTGGTAAAAGACCAGAACATTGCGGAGGAGGACATCAAGGCGGAGGAGACCTTCTTGACAACAGCTTGTTATTCGTTATCTCACTCTTCCTAATCGTTTGCGGCTGCTGCGGCTTCAAGAGAGGATGCACTGCTGATTAACTAGGTATGGGCAGAGCAAAACTATCAAGCCTTTGATGGTTTTGCTCTGTCCATATAACTAATTTAAGGAGGGAACTAAATGTCTAACGAGGGAAAGAATAAAAAAGATAAACAAGACGACCTTAAAAACATTCCAGATTTAGTGCCTGAAGAATTTAACTTAGAAAACCTTTTATCCGGTATTGATCAGCAGAAGGTATTTGAACTTCTTAATACCATCACTCAAACTCTAAATAAAAGAGATAGAAGAGTAGAGGTTCTGTCCATGTTAAAGGAATTCCTACCAGAAGAAAGATGCAAAATAGTTGATATGTTCATCACAGCATTAGGAGGAAAGGTTAACTAGTCAAAGGAATATTATTATATTTCATAATTAAAAGTCCGATAACAGAAACTAAGTTAAATAAAAAATGACTAAAAACCGCAGCTTTATACCCAAACTTCTCATACAAATAACAATTAAACAATCCCACCATAAAAAAAGATACAGCCCCTGCAATATTGTAGTGTAAAAGCATAAAAAGAAGACTTGTAAATATGGCAGAAAATATTTTATTTATTTT
Source organism: Caloramator sp. (assembly GCA_026416875.1). Taxonomy (GTDB): domain Bacteria; phylum Bacillota; class Clostridia; order Clostridiales; family Caloramatoraceae; genus Caloramator. The sequence goes on along the minus strand of JAOAEI010000096.1, from coordinate 766 downwards.
AGCAAAGTTCCTATAAAAAATATGTCTAAATATAAATTCCTCCAAAATAGGAGCTGCAACTACAGTCATTATAGAAAGATAGATCACTGCCGGCCAAGGTTTTTCTAAAAAAAGCTTCATTACCTCCTGCGGCTGAGGTTTAAATCCAAATTTCATCAATAATGCAACATAAATCCCGCTAACTACTGTAACTATTATCCTAAAAACTATAGAAATGCCTATTAAATAGGGAATCCTTTCCCTAATTGGTCTAAAATAATAAAGTTCTCCTTCATCCCCTTGATTTTTTATAAAATAAAGGGTTATCAAAACAGCAAAAAATGGCAGGATGTTCTGGATATAAGTTACTGCAATGATATAAGGAATAAATGCTAAAATCCAAGTCATCCTTCTTGCTCTTCTATTTCTAAACCTTTTTATCATTGCAAACCATGGTGGCAGACTCAAAAGTAATAAAATCGACAAGTATTGAAGGATTTTAATAATTTTCCCATCAAGCATATAATCTCTCCTTTTAAAATAGGCATGCATTATGCATGCCTATAAATTTTCTTCAAATACCTTCCAAAGCTCCTCTTTTCCTATTCTCTTTAAGGATGAAAAAGGAATAAAATAATCTTGTTCCGTTAACTGCAATTCTCTTTTTAACATATTTATATTCTTAACAAGCTCATTTCTTGATAATTTATCGATTTTAGTTGCAATGACTACAAGTTTTTTGCCGCTATGTCTTATAAAATTGAGCATCAATTTATCATCCTCAGTT
>JAOAEI010000095.1 GCA_026416875.1 Caloramator sp. | reverse complement strand
GGTTTGTTGCAAGTATTACCTCCTTAACCTCAGGAGTTATTCTTGATAACAGCTCTTTTATCCTAATATCGTCTGGTCCAACCCCACCTAGGGGAGATATAGAACCGTGAAGGACATGATATATCCCAAAAAACTCCCTAGTTCTTTCCATTGCAATAACATCTTTTGGTTCTTCAACAACGCATATTGTCGTCTTATCCCTTTCTGCATTCTTGCAGATTATGCAGGGATCAACATCTGTTAAGTTACCGCAAACGGAACAATATTTTATATTCTTTTTAACATCTATAAGAGCCTTTGAAAAACTCTCTACATCCTTTTCATCCATGTTTAAAACATGAAAGGCCAATCTTTGAGCAGTTTTAGGCCCTATTCCAGGGAATTTAGTAAATTCATCTATAAGTTTTAAAAGGGAATGGGGATAAAAATTCAAAAAAACCACCCCACATTAGAAAAGACCTGGCATCTGAAGTCCACCAGTTATCTTTGCCATTTCGCTTGTCACAGTTTCTTCTGCTTTATTTGTAGCTTCATTAACTGCAGCAAGTATCAAGTCTTGAAGCATTTCAACATCATCTGGATCAACAACTTCCTTTTTTATCTTTATTTCAAGAAGCTGTTTTTTACCATTTACCACTGCGGTTACAGCACCACCGCCAGCTGAAGCTTCAAAAGTTCTATTATGAAGTTCTTCTTGAAATTCTTCTATTTGTTTTTGCATCTTTTGAACTTGCTTTATTAAATTATTAAATCCGCCTCCCATCGGTGGCATTCCACCCTTGAACATTTTAAAACCTCCTTGTAGCCTTTATATTATTATATGCAAATACTTATTTTTAGGTCTTTAAAAATTATACCATTTTTTTTATATCTCTCCAAGCCATTAATTTATTCAATCACTTCAACTATATCTTCACCAAATAACTCCTTACTCTTTTTTATTGCTTCCTCTATATCATTTTTTTCCTCTTTAACTTCAAGTTTTATCTTTACTGGTTTTCTTAAAACCTTAGAAAAGGCCTCTATAATAAACTTTTTATTGTCTCCTTCCTCGATCTTTTTCTTTGAAAATGCATATTTATTTTCAAAAGTTATAGTGATTTCACCATTTTTTACAGATGTGACATCTCCTAAGTTAAGTAGGGAGGCAAGGCTCATCCTTTTATTTACCTTTAAATAATTTAAAACATCCTGCCATGCTATTCTTGCTTCATCTAAAGTAACATCAACAGTTAATGCTGCCTCCTCCTTCGCCTCCTCCTTTACTGGTTCTTCCACTTTTAAACTTTGTTTTATCTCCTTTTTTTGTTCTTCCTTTAAATTTATATTTACATTTCCAGACTTTAAAGCTTCCTCTAATCTATTTAGTCTATTTAAAATTACTTCCAATGAAGTATCGTATTCTATTCTGCAAAACTTAATTACCGCCATTTCAAGGGCAATCCTTGGCTGCATAAATGTTTTTGCATCGTTTTCCGCCTCTATAAATATATTTATACCCCTCATAATTTCTTCGCTTGAAATTCTGCCTGCTTGATTTTTAAGCTCCTTTATATAATCTGCACCTGCATCGATTATCTCTGCTGGATTCTTAGAAACTTTAACCATTAAAAGATTTCTAAGATGGGTAATTATTTCTTCAATGAAATTATTTACATCCTTACCATCTAATATAATTTGGTCCACAAGCTTTAGTGAGTTTTGAACATCCTTTTCAATCATCAAATCAACAAGTTTAAAAATGTTTTCCTTTGATGTTAAACCTAGTATAGATATAACACTTTCATAATCTATTTTACCGCTTATTGTAGAAACTAATTGGTCAAGTAAAGATAGGGCATCTCTTAAGGCTCCATCTGAGTATGAAGCTATAAGATCTAATACATTTTCTTCAATCTCTACTCCAATTTCGTTTAGAATAAGCTTTAACCTTTCCCTGATCTCATCCTTTTTAATTCTTTTAAAATTGAACCTCTGGCATCTTGATAAAATAGTTACTGGAACCTTTTGAGGATCTGTTGTAGCTAAAATAAATACAGCATATTCAGGGGGTTCCTCTAAAGTTTTTAAAAGGGCATTAAAGGCATGAGTTGAAAGCATATGAACTTCGTCTATTATATACACCTTATATTTTGCCTTTGAAGGAGGAATTGAAACAGTATCGATAAGGTCCCTGGCATTTTCGACTCTATTGTTGGATGCAGCATCTATCTCAATAAAATCAAGCAAAGTTCCTTTATTTATCCCTTGGCATATTTCACACTCATTACAGGGGTTTCCATCTATTGGATTTAAGCAATTTATTGCCTTTGCAAATATTCTTGCTGTTGATGTTTTTCCTGTTCCTCTAGTGCCTGAAAAAAGATATGCATGGGATATGTGACCTAATTTTATTTGATTTTTTAATGTTTTGACGATAGCCTCCTGTCCAACAACCTCATCAAAGTTTTGAGGCCTCCATCTTCTGTAAAGAGCAATCCTCATAAAACCAGCTCCTTTAAAAATTAAGCTGGTGACTTAGCACCAGCTTGATGTCTCTATACAAAAAAAGACCTGGAGGTCCAGATCTTTAAGGCCGTGCACCTTGCCTTGATATAAACCTACAGGCGTTACCCTGGTAGTTAGCTCCAACCAGGCTTCCCCATGGCACACAGAAGTGCCTGCTTACCGTTGCTTCCTCCCGGACCTGGCGGGGTTCACAGGTTTCTGTTGCATAGGACCCAGTTATCAACACCACTTGCCAGGGGCAGTCCCCACAGGCAGGTACCTCAGCAAGGAATTCAACCCTGCTATAGCGGATTGCAGGTTACAGGGCACCGCTACCTCCCCGTCTAGCACGGCCATGGCGGAGAGAGCGGGATTCGAACCCGCGGAACCCTTTATAGGGGTTCACACGATTTCCAGTCGTGCTCCTTCGACCTCTCGGACATCTCTCCATATGGCACTTATAGATTATACTATATTTATCGAAATTATTCAATAACAATTTTTGTAAAGTTACACCTTCTGTTCATCTATCTTATTTATTTCTTGATTTATTTCCCTTGTTATTTTTTCTTTAGCCATTTTATATAATTCAAAGGCATCCTTTGCCTCAGATGGATATTCGGATATTCCAACATACCACTTTCCAACAAGATATTCCTTTATCCTATCGATTACTACCTGGGCTCCACTTAAATTAGTAAAAGGCAATATTGAGCAAAAAGTTGAGGTTCCAAGCTCAAGGACGGTATCTACTTTTCTTAAACTATTAGATACATTCTTTATAATTTCACTAATCTTTATATCCTTTTCACTTTCGCAGCTGGCAATAATCACAGTTAAATGATAATCCCCTCTTTTAGCCCTTTCAATTTCATTCTGCAGAGCATCAATTAATATTTTATAATTTGTCTCTTTTTTATCTGTTATTAATTTTTCTACCCTTTTTAAAATTTCAGAAGTTTTAAAGGGTTTATTAAGATAATCGTTTACTCCTATTTCTATAGCCTTTTTGACTGTTGCTACAGTAGCATCCGAAGTTAGCATCATAATTGGAACATTTTTGTAATTTTTAAATTCTTCATCATCTCTTAAAAGCTTTACTAAATAAAATCCATTCTTATTGGGCAGATGAACATCTAGTATAATAAGATCATATTCCCCATTTTTTCTTTTTATAGCACTTATAGCTTCATCAACATTTGAAGCTGCCTCCACGCAGTATCCTTCCATCTGGAGAATCTCTTTTAAAGAAACTTGTATGAGGTTAGAGTCATCTACTAGTAGTATATCCTTGGTTTTTGACTTTTCAACAAACATAATCGCCTTCCCCTCAACCTTTTAAAATTGTTAAACTTGTCCCACATATGATATAATATTGGAAAATACAAAAAATTTCAATAAATTTAGGGGGATTATGATGAAGAAAAAAGATTTTCTATGGATTACTGCTCTTTTATTTGTTATTTTTATTCTAATCTATAAACCAACTCACATCGCCTTTGTTACTCTAACAAAATCCCACCCCTACATTATGGGATTTGTAAAGGTATCAATCCTAGCTACAATGGGCGAACTATTAGCCATAAGGATTCAAGCAGGGGACTACAAAAAACCCTATGGACTAATTTATAGGTTTATAATTTGGGGTTTTTTAGGAATGGTCTTTGCCCTTGTTTTTGACCTATTTTCTTCCGGAGTTAGTGCATGTATTGAAAAGGGGCTCTTGCCTAAAAGCAATTTAAAGTTTTGGTCGGCATTTTACACAAGTGCACTTATGAACTTTATTTTTGCACCAACCTTTATGGCCTTCCATAGAATAACGGATACCTTTATAGACCTTGGTGAAGGTAGGCTTAATAAAATATTAAAGGTTAAACTCAATGATGTTATATCAAAAATAGATTGGAATACCTTTATTAGTTTTGTTGTATTAAAAACTATTCCATTTTTCTGGATTCCTGCCCACACAATAACCTTTTTACTGCCATCCGAATACAGGGTGTTAATGGCCTCCTTTTTATCTATAGCCCTAGGTGCTATTTTGTCGCTGGCAAAACGTAAAAAGTAAGCTATATAACGGGTGTTAAAGGTTCTTTCCCCTTTAATACCCTTATTATATTTTCTGCAGCAAGGCGAGCCATCTCGTTTCTTGTATTTACAGTTGCACTGCCTATATGAGGTAAAATTATTACATTATCCATACTTTTAAGTTCTTCCTCAATTTGGGGTTCAAATTCATAAACATCAAGGCCTGCTCCAAATATTCTTCTATTCTTCAAAGCCTTTACAAGGGCCTTTTCATCCACAAGAGGTCCCCTTGCTGTATTTATAAGAACTGCTGATTCTTTCATCATTCCAAATTCTTTTTCAGATATTATATGATAGGTTTCATTTGTTAAGGGAGCGTGAAGGGAAATAAAATCAGACTCTTTTATAAGAGTTTCTTTATCTACATAAACAGCATTAAACTCCCTCTCAAATTCTAAGTCCCTTTTCCTATTATGGTATATTATTTTCATGTCAAAACCTATGCTTCTTTTTGCAAAGGCTTTACCTATCCTTCCTGCACCAATTATACCTAAAGTTTTACCTTTTATATCACAGCCTAAAAATAGATTAGGCTCCCAACCTGTAAATTTTCCTTCCCTTGTAAACTTATCCGCTTCAACTATCCTTCTTGCAACAGAAAGCAGCAGAGAAAAGGCAAGGTCTGCCGTTGCATCTGTTAAAACATCCGGCGTATTTGTAACGACAATCCCCCTCTTTTTAGCCTCAAAAACATCGATATTATTAAAACCGACTGCATAATTTGCAAAAATCTTTACCTTTTTAGCACTATCCATAACTTCTGCATCTATCGTATTATTTAAAAGGCATAATACCCCGTCTGCATCCTTTATCTTTTCCATAAGTTCTTTTTTATTTAAGTGCCTTACTTTATTTACTTCCACCTCAAAATGTTCCTTTAATAGCTCTTCTGCAATTTCTGGAAGCTGGTAGGTAATATATACCTTCATTTTACCCCTCCTTTAATATATAAAAAAATCCGGCAAAAGCCGGACACTGGCGGAGAGAGTGGGATTCGAACCCACGGTGGAGTTGCCCCCACG
>JAOAEI010000094.1 GCA_026416875.1 Caloramator sp. | reverse complement strand
GGTATATGGAGTCTCAATGCTTTTAGGCAGCACAATTATAGGATATTTATATGATTATTCAAGGCTTTATATATTCCTTTATGTTGCAGCAATTGAAATACTTGCAGCAATAGTATTCATCCTTTGGAAGAAAAATAACCTACAGGATGCTAAGGCCTAGAGCCTAACATCCTGTGGGTTAATTATTTGATGAACTTTAAATCAAAGTAATTTTATCAATTTAATTCATAAAAATATTTTTTTGTAGGCAATATAAAAATCAATTCAATAATAGTCATAATGACATTCATAGAAATGAGTAAATGTTTGTTATAAAAAAAGATGTATGCCAATAGAAAAATATTATAAGTTATCATCAACCAATAGCCCCATCTTTTAAGTTTCAAAAAACCATAGGAGGCAATTAAAAGAATTATAGATAATAACACACTTGTTATATTGTTCATAAAAATAGGTAATGGTAGCACAGTAATATTTAAACCTTCCATTAACCATGGGAAAATCGCCGCTAACGACAGCAAAGCAGCCAAAATGCTTATAATTCCAATAAATGTTATTATAAATGGCCTATTTTTACTCATACCCATACTCCTTTTTTAAATCGATCATTTTAAACCCTAAATCGGCATAATCATTTTGGTGGTCAATTAAAATCCAAGTTTTCTCGGTTTTCATTATATATTCTTTCAAAAAATCTATGGATTTTCTATCAAGATTGTTGGTTGCTTCATCAAAAATATATATCTCTTTATCCTGCAATAGGGCCCTTGCTATTGCAATTTTTTGTATTTCTCCCCCCGACAACTTAAAGCCGTTTTCTCCAACCCTGTTATCACCGCTTTGCTCCAGCCTTTCTATAAGCTCAGATAAGCCTAAACCATCGATTAACAATAAAAGCCTTTCTTTAGAATAATCCTTTAAGCCATAAGTCATATTTTCAACTATGCTCTTGTTAAAAACAAAATGTTTCTGAGGAACATAGGATACATGCTTTAAAATAGCTTCTTTAACTTATAAGCTCATAATTTATATCATTTATATGAACTTCTCCTTTACTAGGATGGACTAATTTTAATAAAACCTTTATTAAGCTGCTCTTTCCCGAACCGTTTTCACCAACAATCTGAATTCTATCTCCTTTATTTATCTTAAGCGAAAAGTCTTTTAATATCTCATTGTCTTTATATGAAATGCATATATCTTTAAATTCTATCCTTTGGATGGTTGATAATTCAGAATACTTTTCTTTAGAAATCTCAGAAGGAATGTTGTCAAAAAACAGCTCTGAAACCCTTTTTAAGGAAATTAATGCTGGGGCTAAAATCATATATGTCCCTGTATATCCTAAAAAAGGAGAATATAATTTGCCTGCATACATTGAAATTGCAATAAATGAACCCATTGATAAATTATCATATATTATCAATATTCCACCTATCGAATATATAAACACCGAAACTATGGAGCCGACTATACTCATCCCTGATCCGAATTTATTGATATTCATCGCCTGAGATTTAACATTTTCTAAATTTCTTTTGTTATAATCAGATATTTTGCTTTTCTCATCATCTTCAAGGTCCAGCGACTTTATGTTTTCTATACCCCTTAACGACTCGCTTATCTTTCCAGAATAATCTGCGGTGCTCTCAAGGGTTTTATAAAACTTTTCCGCCATAACCTTTGATACCTTATATGATGCAAACATAAACAACGGTATTGGAATCAAAAGAATTATTAAAAATTTTATGTTCATCGTAAATATTATATAAACTGCAAATAAGCATTCTAACACTGAAGCTAAAAATGAAATAGACACATTTGAAAATATCGCATCAATCTTTGAAACCTCTTCTACTCTTGCATTTATATAGCCTACCTCTTTGTCGTCGTAAAAATTAAGATCTAATATAAACAAGCGCTCATAGATAGACTCTTTTATCAAACCTATGAGCTCATTTCCTAAAACTATCAAAAAGTTATTAGATAAATAACTAAATAACACCCTAAAAATATATATTCCAATTAATATGGCACAGGATATTAACACTATATTCAATCTTCTTTTCATAAAACCTTCGTTTATTATATACTCATAAACTTTGGCAGGCAAAACGCTAATAAAGGCACTTATTAAAAATAATATAATTGAGATAACCACTCTAAAAATATTTTTCTTAACAAATCCTATGATTATCCTCTTTAACTCCCCCATAAAACCTCCCTTAAGCTACATTAATTCTACTCCTTAATGCATTTTAGTCTAAGCAAAATATCTTGCATATCAAGGTTTATTGTTTCCTCTGAAGCTATATAAATTATATATTCATTTTGCATTTGACTTATTTCAACTTTTATATTTTCAGGTATTTGTTCCTTATCAAATTCAATAGGTTTTATTGCATTCCTACCATAATATATATAATTAAAAATCATAATAGGACTAGCTTTATTCCCATCAATTTTTAAAGTTGGTGTCATCCAGGATATTTCAAGGGGCTGTTTTGTAAATTCCTTTTCACCATCATAATTTAAAAGCTTTACATCGGGTGAAGTATATAAAACCTTCCAAAAACCCAATTTATTTTTCTCAACCATAGCTAAAACAATATTTTTGTTTTTACTTTCTACTGCAATTATTTTAAACTCATTTTGATTAGCACTAATGCCAGACCTTAAAGTTTTTATACTTCGCGGCATTAATCCTATTCGCCAAATTGAAAAATAAAGGCTATTCATTTTATAAATAAATACGCAAAAAACAAAAAATCCTATTAATAGCAGAAAACTTCTCCTTTTCATCCTCTCACCAAACCTACAGGAACTTTAAATTTAGTTATTAATTCCTTTTATTACCATATTATTTTAACATTACCCTCCTGTCAATAACAAATTTAAGGTTACTTTAATAAATTTTTTAATCATCAATAGATGAACAAAAGCTATATTATTTCGATTTTGTTTATTTTCTTTACTGTCAAAATGATAAGCAAAAGGCAATATAGTCCTACTGATAAAGTTGTAGTTAACATGTCTTTTGTAGTGAAGGAATGTCCAATAAAAATCAATGCAAAAGATATATAGGCAGGTTGCCCTGCCTATATATCCTTTCTATACTGCATCCCCTCAAAATTTATTCTTTTTAAATCTTCATAGGCCTTTTCCCTTGCCTTTTCAAGGGTATCGGCTACTGCCGTTACCGATAAAACCCTTCCTCCCGTTGTGATTAAATTGCCCTCCTTAAATTCTGCGCCGGCGATGAATATTTTGTTTTGAACATCGCCTATATCTATCTTAAATCCCTTTTCGTAATCTCCTGGATACCCCTTTGAGGCAGCAACTACGTTGCAGGAAAATCCCCTTTCCCACTCTACTTTGCATCCTTCTAATTTTCCATCTATTGCCTTTAATATAAGCTCAAAAAAGTCGCTCTTCATAAGGGGAAGGAGGGCTTGAGTTTCCGGATCACCCATCCTTACGTTGTATTCTAAAAGATAAACACCCTTTTTTGTAATCATAATTCCAAAGAATATTATGCCAAAGTATAAAAGGCCTTCTTCTTTAATTCCGTTTAATGTCGGCAGCATTATATTTTTCTTAAAATCCTCTAAAACTTCATCCGTAACATAGGGATTAGGGGCAATAACTCCCATTCCCCCTGTATTAGGTCCCTTATCCCCATCGAATATCCTTTTGTGATCCTTTGCAGATATAAAAGGAATTATCGTATTTCCATCGGTTATTGAAAGGATGGAGGCCTCAACTCCCTCTAAAAACTCCTCAATTACGATTCTCCTTCCGGAGCCTTTAAAAACATCCTCCACCATAAATTTTTGTAAAGTGTCCTCTGCCTCCTTAATGGAATTGCAGATTACAACTCCCTTCCCTTGGGCAAGGCCGTCGGCCTTTATTACACATGGGTATTGGCATTTTTTAATATAGTCCATCGCCCTTTCTACATCGTAAAAAACTTCATACTCCGCCGTCCTTACTCCGTGCCTTTTCATAAACTCCTTTGCATAAATTTTGCTGCCCTCAAGCTTTGCAGCCTCCTTTGATGGGCCAAATATCTTTAATCCCTGCCTTTTAAACTCATCAACTATACCCTGAACCAAAGGGGCCTCAGGGCCTACAACGGTAACATCGATTCTGTTTTCCTTTGCAAATTCTAAATATTCATCTATGCCTCTTAAATCGACATTCTCACATTTTTCCTCTAAGTGCGTTCCGCCATTTCCCGGGGCAACAAAAACCCTTTCTACAAGGGGACTTTTTGCTATCTTCCAGGCTATTGCATGTTCCCTTCCACCTGAGCCTATGACTAAAACCTTCATCCAATCACCTCCTAGTGGCAACACTTAAGATTTAAGTTTTAATGTTTAAAGTGCCTTACTCCTGTGAAAACCATTGAAATGCCATATTTGTTGCAGGCATCAATTGAGTCCTGATCCCTTAAGGAACCTCCCGGCTGCATTATTGCCTTAATGTTGTGCTTTGCCGCCTCCTCAACGACATCGCTAAATGGGAAAAAGGCATCCGAAACCAAAACAGTGGCTCCCCTTCCCCTTTCAAGGGCTTGACAAGCTGCCCAGATTCTGTTTACCTGCCCTCCTGCAATTCCAACTGCCCTTTTGTCCTTTACTACAACTATAGCATTGGACTTAACATATTTTACAACCTTCATTCCAAACAGCATTTCCTCTATTTCTTCTTCTGTAGGCTGTTTTTCTGTAACAACCTTAATCTCATCTATAAGTTTATTATCTACGCTCTGAACCAAAATTCCCCCATCGACGCTTACTATCTCATATTTATCCTTAGGCTCAACCTTTGCCCTTATTATCCTTAAATTCTTCTTTCCCTTTAAAACCTCAAGGGCATCATCGTCGTATTCAGGGGCAATTACAACCTCAAGGAATATCTCAACCATCTTTTCTGCCGTCCTTTTATCAACCCTGCAATTTAAAGCAACTATACCTCCAAAGATGGAAACAGGATCGCACTCAAAGGTTTTCAAAAAGGCTTCATAGGAGTCTTTGCCTACTGCAACTCCACAGGGGGTATTATGCTTTACTGCACAGCAAGCAATTTCATCAAATTCACAAACAACCTTCCATGCAATATCCATGTCCTTTATGTTGTTGTAGGAAAGCTCCTTGCCGCTTAGCTTTTCAAAATCCTTCATGGCACCTTTGCCTTCCGTTTTAACATAAAAGGCAGCCGTCTGGTGGGGATTTTCTCCGTATCTTAATTCTGCTTCCTTTTTATATGATATGGATAGATATTCTGGATAAGGATTATCAAGAAGAAAATTAGAAATTGCAGCATCGTAGGCTGATGTTAAATTAAATACTTTTCCTGCAAGATATTTTCTTGTATTGTAGCTTACATCTCCATTCCTTTCAATCTCCTCCATAACCATGTCATAATCCCTATAGTCGCAAAGGACTACAACATCCTTAAAATTTTTAGCTGCAGCCCTTAGCATTGAAGGTCCTCCGATATCTATAAACTCAACCTTTTCTTCAAAGCTTAAATCCTCCTGAACCTTTTCAAAAAAGGGATAAAGGTTAACTACGACAAAATCAATAGTTTCTATCCCCTTTTGTTTTATCGTCTCCATGTGCTCCTTGTTGTCCCTTACTGCAAGGATACCTCCATGAATATTAGGGTGTAGAGTTTTAACC
>JAOAEI010000093.1 GCA_026416875.1 Caloramator sp. | reverse complement strand
GAAGGGAACAGTATCTCTATTATGGTATTCCATTAAAGCATCAAAAATAGGAGTCTGTGTTTGATCCATCTTATACAATGTGATATGCACCCTCTTTCCTAAAAACTTAAACGAATTATATTATAGTCCAATGATTTTTAGAATGCAATTGTTTTATATTAAGTTTGCGTTAATTTTTAAAAATTATTTATTATAGGGATGGTTCGTTAAATTTATCACTTTTAAAAAACTAATAAAACTAATGAACCGTCCCTAGAATAAAACATCAAAAAATGGAAATACTCCTTAAAGGATAAAACTTTAAGGAGGGATAGGATGATTTTACACGCTCATCTTAGGGAACATAATACAAAAGGAGATACCCATAAATTAAGAAGAACTGGTCATGTTCCTGCTAACCTTTACGGAAGGGATATAAACAATATGCTGGTTGAGTTTGGGGAGCTTGAACTTTGCAGCGTTCTCAAAAAAGTAGGAGAACACGGCATTGTCGATGTTGATGTTGATGGTAAAAACTATAAGGCGATGATAAAGGAAGTTCAAAAGGACCCTGTAAGCCAAAAAGTCCTACATATTGACCTTTATAAAGTCAACGAAAAAGAAAAAGTCCATGCAAGGGTTCCAATAGTTATAAAGGGAGAAGAATATCTAAGAAATATGAATGCTGTTATTCAAAAGGTCCAAGACGAAGTTGAAGTAGAGTGCAGCGTAGATAAAGTTCCTAAATATCTTGCTGTGGATATAACTAATCTTAATAAGGATAAGATCACCGTTGCTGACCTTGAAGTTTCAGAGGAAATTTCCATAATTGCACCGCCTAATATGCTCCTTGCAACCCTTGTGAAGGCTGGCGAGACAGTAAGGGAAGCTGAGGAAGTTGAAAAGGAAATAGTAGTTTTTGCCGATGGCAGCATAGAATAGCAGGAATTGGGACGGTTCATTAATCTTATCAGTTTTTAACGCTGAAAACTAATAAAACTAATGAACCGTCCCTAAAATTGTGATAAAATTTTAAGGGAAAGTTTTAATAGGCGGTGATAAATTGGAAGTTAATGCTAAACTTCAAAAGCAGATAGATGAAGTAAGATACTTAACAGCGGAAAATGCTTCACGTTATAGGGTTATTATGCGCTTTTTTTATCTTCAGTATGAAAGAATGAAGTATTGGCTTTATAAAGAAGATGTCTTTGAAGAGCTAAAAAAACATAGTCAGTTTGAGGATTATACGATGGAGCAGTTAAAGCAGGATCTTGACTATCTTGTTCAATGGAAAAATTTGATTCCTGTTCAGGATACATCTAAAGTTTCATCGGTTGAAGAGTTTAAAAACAAACAATTTAGATACCAAATTTCCGATTATTCAATTGAAATCGAAAGAATGATTATAAAGCTCGAAAACTTACACGTTGAGACAGCCTCACTCGAACCGTCACTTCTTGAAAGAATAAAGGAGGCCTTTATAAAAATTCCTCAGATAATAAATTCTGATGAAAAAGTTACAAATCAGTGGTGGAAGGATTTAAACAGCGACTTTGAAAGGCTCAATAAAAACTATAAAGATTACCTTGGTTCTTTTTATAGTTTAAAGGCTGAGGAAATGATGAAAACAAACGAATTTTTATTATACAAAGATAAATTCATTGAATACCTTAGAAATTTTATTAAAGAACTTCAGCAGCATATAATTTCGATTGAAGGTATCTTAAAGCAAATAGATGAAACAACTGAGAACTCGCTACTTTTAAAAATATTTTTATATGAAAAGTCAATACCAAAATTAAATAGTGAAGCGACAGATGAAGAAATAAAAGAAAACATTGAATCAAAATGGTTTAATATCAAAAATTGGTTCTTACCTTCAAATTTTAAAGAAAGCGAAGCTACAAGGCTTCTTGATATAACCAACGAAATAATACGAAAAATAACTCGATATGCAGCTCAAATTTCGGAGAGCAGAAATAGTGCAGCAAACCGAAAGGAAGAATATAAAAAGCTTGCTCAGTTATTTGTATCCTGTAAGGACATAAACGAAGCCCACAAACTTTCATCACTTTGTTTTGGCATATTTAGTCCTTACCATATAAAAACAAATACTCCAAGAAGCACAGAGAGCATAAATTCAAGCCCATATGACGAAGTTCCAAGCCTTTACATTATAAAACCCAAAATACGGAATTATAAAGAAAAAACTGAAAGGAATCCGATAAAAAGCAACGGAGGAAAAAAGGAGCTTACTCTACAAAAAGTATTAAAATCAAGACAGCAGGAACAAGAAATGATGCAGAGCTATATAAAAAACGGAATTATTGACTTTTCAACCCTTCCTAAAATTCCATCAAGCGTTAGAATATCACTTTTAAGATGGTTATCAAAAGGATTAAATTCACCAGAATATACTTCAAAAACTGAAAATGGAATGCAATATAAAATAATCCCACCTGATAACCCAAATAAAAAATGCACAATTGTATGCGATGACGGCGAATTTACATTGCCAGCCTTTAAAATAATTTTTAAGGACGGTTCATAAAAAATATAACTTTTACCAAGAAAAATTAATAACTTGTGAACCAGCCCTAAAATCGATAAAACTAATGAACCGTTCCCAAAGGAGAGTTAAAGATGAAGGAACTTGAGATACTTCTTGATAATTTTTGGATAATAAAAGACGATGATAAAGAGCTTTTTTATCAGATTAAAGATGGTATTCCTGAGTATAAAAATTTTTTAGCTGAAAAACTAGGATATCACATCATTCAAAATTCACAACTTATTAAGCTTGAAAAGATTCCAGGTAAAGCTGAAGCCTGGATGGGAATACAAGAATTTGAAAGCCCAATGGAATATGCCTTTTTATGTCTTCTTTTGATGTTTTTAGAGGACAAGGGTAAAGAGGAACAGTTTGTTCTTTCAAGTATAACAGAGTTTATCGAAGCCAATTATCCAGGCGAAAAGATCGATTGGACCCTATTTAGGCACAGAAAAAGCCTTGTGAAGGTGCTCCGTTTTGCAACAAAAATGGGAATGCTTAAGGTGGACGATGGCGATGACTCAAAATTTACAAGTGAGGCTTCAACGGAAGTTCTATACGAAAATACAGGACTTTCTAAATACTTTACAAGAAGTTTTACAATGAACATTTTAAATTATACCTCATATAGAGACTTTGAAAAGGAAGATGAATTGGACATAGATAAAGACAAAGGAATAATAAGGCGCCAAAGGGCATATAGAAAGCTTTTAATGTCACCTGTTGTGTATAAAGAAGGCGATTTTGATCCTGATTTTGATTACATCAAAAAGCAGAGAAGTGCAATAGATAATGACTTTGAAAAATATTTAGGCTTAGAACTTCATGTCCATAAAAACTGTGCTATGGTTGTGCTACCTCAAAACAAAACATATAAAAGTATGTTCCCAAACGGGACAACCATTAATGACATCATACTTCAAATGAACTATATGATAAACAACATGGTAAAACAAGGCAAACTAAAACCGGACAACAATGATATAATAATAATCTCAAAGACCTTTTTTGAAATAATGATAAAGGAGCTAAGAGATTTAAACTCAGCTGGTTGGAGCAAGGAATACAGAGAAATGGATTTTAAAAAATTATATGATGAAATAATCCACTTTATGGAGATGATCAATATGATCGAAGTTAGTGAAAAGGAAGTCAAAATATTACCCCTATGCGGAAAAGTTATAGGACGATATCCAGATGATTTTTATTCAAAGGAAGTGGAAAGGGAGGTGGCCCTAGATGAAGCAAAATAGATGGATAATAGAAAGGGCAGGTCTTATAAACTTTTGGTATTACGATGAAGAGGAATTTAATTTTTCTGATGGAAGGCTCCTTTTAAGAGGTGCTAACGGTTCTGGAAAATCCGTAACCATGCAAAGTTTTATTCCCCTATTACTTGACGGAAATAAAAGCCCCGAAAGGCTTGACCCCTTTGGCTCAAAGGCAAGAAGAATTGAAAATTATCTTTTAGGCGATGAGGAATCAGAACTTGAAGAAAGAACTGCCTATCTTTACATGGAGTTTAAAAAGAAGGAGAGTGGAAACTATATAACAATCGGTATGGGTTTTAAAGCCCAAAGGGGGAAACCTATCCAGTCATGGGGCTTTGCCATAACCGATGGAAGAAGAATAGGCCATAATTTTTTTCTATATAAAGACATCGGAGACAAGATACCACTGAGCAAAAAAGAGTTGGAAAACCGAATAGGAAGTGGCGGCAGAGTAGTAGAAGCCCAAAGGGACTACATGAAAATGGTTAATGACCTTTTGTTCGGTTACGATGATATTGACGACTATGATGAGCTTATAAAACTTCTAGTTCAGCTAAGGTCTCCAAAGCTTTCAAAGGAGTTTAGACCAACTGTAATATATGAAATACTTGAAAATTCGCTGCAGCCTTTGTTAGATGATGATTTAAGGCCTATGTCGGAGGCAATTGAAAACATGGATAACATTAAAATAAGGCTGGATGAGCTTAAGGAGAGCAAAAAAGCCGCAGAAAAAATAAAGGATGTTTATGATAAATACAACCGCTTCATGCTCTTTGATAAGGCTAAAAACTTTCTTAACATATACAATGAATATCAAAATCTTTTAAAAAGCAAAGAAGAGCTTGAAAAGGCAAAGGAAAATTCAAAAAACGAATTTCAATCTGCTTCTAAAAACATTGAAGAACTTAAGATAAAACAAGCCTTCTATGAAAACAAAAAAATGCAGCTTGAGGTTCATGATAGTCTTAAAATAAAAGAAAAAATAAAGGAAACAGAGGACTATATATCAAGCCTTAAAAAACAAAAGCTTGAAAAGATATCTCAAGAAGAGTCTAAAAGACAGCGGGAAAGACAGCTTGAATTTGAACTAAAAAAGCTTAAGGATAATGGAGAAGTTTTATTGAAAAAAATAGAAGATACAATGATTCAAATGGACAATTTTTATCCCGAATTTGATTTCGATGAACAGGTATTTTTAAAGGATGAGCTAAAAAACAATATAGATAATGAATACAAATTTAGCTTTGTAAAAGAAAAATTATCAAAACATATAAAAGCATTAGAAGATGCAAAGAATGAAATAGAAGAGCTTGAAAGGATAAATAAACTTTACGATGAGGCTCTTAGAGTTTTAGAAAAGGCAAAGCAGGAGAAGGAATACAAAGAAAAAAAGCTAAACGAAGCAAAGCTGCTTTTAGAGGAGATTAAGGAGGAGCTTATAGAAAAAATTTACACATGGCATAAAGAAAATAAAGAATTAAAATTATCCGATGAAACAGTAGTAAAAATTTCGCAGGTTATAAATACTTTTACCAAGGACAGTAGCTATGACGAAGTTATCGCCCTTTTAAGGGAGGAGTTTAATAAAATTGAAGCCCTCTTAAATAGTCAAATCTTAAAACAAAAATTCAAAAAAGAAACTTTAGAAGAAAATATAAAAAAACTAAATGAAAAAATTGATGAGTGGAAGAGCAAAAAAGATCCAGAACCTGAAAGAAAAGAGGAAGTTAAAAAAAATAGAGAGAGACTAAAGGAAGAAAACATCCCCTTTATTCCATTTTATAAAGCTGTAGATTTTGTTGATGGCCTTTCGGAGAACGTAAAATCTTTAATAGAATCTGCCCTTTATGATATGGGAATCCTTGATGCACTAATAGTTCCAAAGCAATACAAAGAAAAGATTTATAAAATGGACAAGGATATGGCGGATAAATATATTTTTCCCTCACCGGCATATCTTATGCATGATTTAACTCAATTTCTAAAAGTTGACAAAATTGATGTTGAGGGAATAAAAGAGGAG
>JAOAEI010000092.1 GCA_026416875.1 Caloramator sp. | reverse complement strand
CTATCATACTGCTTGGAATATAGCCCCTCTCCTGCCACTTTTCAAATCTTTCCTTTAAAAGCTCTATTACCCTTTCTTCCCTTTTTAAATCCTCCTCAGTTGGTGCTGTGTAGTATCTGTTACCCTCTTCATCCTCATATCTTATGCAGTATAGCCTTTCTTGAAAAACATCCTCTTTCCTTGGGATAAATTCATGCTTTTCCCATCTTCTAAGTCCATACACTATCGTCCCATCGTCTAATCTTCTGTCTTTTCTTATCGCTGTAATTGGTGTTTCCATATGGCAATGGGGACAAAGAAGCCTGCTATCCCTTACTGTCCCTATTTCAGCTTTTTTGATTTCTTCATTTGTTGCATTCATCTTTATTTCAATATCATATCCATTTACACCATTATCTATTAGAATTGCAATTGCATTTTTATC
Source organism: Caloramator sp. (assembly GCA_026416875.1). Classification (GTDB taxonomy): domain Bacteria; phylum Bacillota; class Clostridia; order Clostridiales; family Caloramatoraceae; genus Caloramator. The sequence continues at coordinate 5,634 of JAOAEI010000092.1, read as the reverse complement.
TTTACCTATAATCCAAGTAGATGCTAGAGGGACTTTATACCCGCACTCTGGGCACACAGTTTCCGTGCAATATAGATATGCATTTGCCCTATGGCCCTTTACGTTATGCTCTATCCCCCATTCAGTTATTATCGCATCTGCTTTGTTATATACCCTTTCTTGGAATTTTTTAAGCTCTTCTATTTCTTCCTTGCTGCTTCCAAGTATATTAAGGGCCGACCAGGTTAAAAGCATCGCAATAGGATTTAAGTCAGAGGCATATACGTCAAAACCCATCCTTGCTGCCTCAAAGGGTATGCTGCCACCCCCTGCAAAGCAGTCCCCTACGGTTGGAACCTTTCCAAATCTTTTTTCACCAAGCTGCCTTACCAGGTCCTGAAGGCTGTAGGCATTTGTCCCAAGATGTTGGTTTATCTTATCCCACTCGTTTTTATCCTTAAGCTCAACCTCTTCGGGCCTTTTGCAGTATTTTAATTTTTCATCATAGTTCATCCTTTTAAAGGCAAGCATTTGGGCGTTTTGCTTTTCTTCAGTGGATAATCCTGGGATATATTGGATTTTCCCTGATGGCTCTACAAAATATCTGCTTTTTTCACTTGAAGTTAAATAATTATATACCTCTGCTGCAGGTATTGTCTTATCCTTTCTAAGTTCTAATCCCTTTTCATCCATTGTAAGTATCTTTAAAAATATTTCCCTATCCTTTCTAGGGTCCTTTGATGCCGGCATTAAAAGACCTAAAAGAGCTGCCCTAACAAGTATTAAAGGTTTTCTTCCCCACCATTTTCCAAGGCCCGTTAGGGTTTGCCCTTGAACTGCTTTTCTTTCTTTGTAGCTTTCCTTTGATACCTTCGATATTGGAAATTGGACTTCTATGAACGATAAATTGTCCATCTTAATTCACCTCTATTTGTCTATTTCTCTTTGTATTGCATAGTCAAGAAGGTTTAATTGTTTTACCGCTTCTTCTACTGGGTTTTCTGTTAAAGCATACCTTATAGCTTTTCTCCAGCCGCGCTTATCGTTAGCATGGCCTGTTGCTGCATTGGTCATGGTAAACAGCCACCATCTCTCCTCCTTAGATAATCCAAGCCAATTTTTTATGGCGATAGGTATTACGCTGGGATCACAATCTTCTATTGCCCAAGCAAGCAAAACAAGCTCCTTGCCAAAAAGTCTATGGAGGGGGATTTGGCCTATTTGCCATCTCCCTACAGGTAGCTTTTCTTTTTTTAATCTTTCATTGAATTCAGTTTTTAAGGCCTCCTCTATGGATTTCCATTTATGCTTTGTAAGTTCTACCTTTGGGATATCCCTTTTTATATCTATCTCCTGAACTTCTTTATCATATTGCCAGGCAAATCTTTCATAGACAATCACTTTGGCATTTGGACTCCTTGGGATTATAACCAGAAAGTGATGTTCTGATTCTTCTGGATTAAATCCAAAGCCTATTATTTCTTTTGCCATTATTGTATAATCTCCCTTTCTTCAAATTCATTTAATGTTTTCTTCTTATCTGCAATATAATCTAAGAACTTTTGCCCTGTTTCAAAAATAGCTTTTCCGTATTGGAATGTTATATTAACGCTGCCTTCGTTTATCAATGCGTTTCTGGTATTGTCAATCATCGATTCGATGGCTTCAGGTTTGCATATTATATCTTTGCCTATGGTTAAATCTATCCAGCCTTCCCTTAAATTAGAATCAACTTTAAAAACAACTATTCTTGCATCAGCAACTAATACATTATGCTTTTTTAATAGGCTTAATTCTTCATAGGTTGATTTGGTATCTTGAAATTTGAATATTTTTTCAAGGGTTAATGGTTTTAATTTGTCTATTTCCCTCGAATTGATTTCTCCCTTTTCTATTCTTATAGATATTGGCTCTGAATAAATACCTTTGCCTTCTGCAATGGCTAATACTAAAACTGCATCATCGGGTATCTCTACTTCCCCTTCATAAATTCCGCCGTTTTCCTTTGGATTAGAACCATCCGTCGTGTATTTAATCTTAACATTTGGAGTTCCTCTTAATTCTAGAATTTTCTTGCCGTTTTTATCGTAAACCCTACCCTTTACAGTTATTTTATTCGTCCAATAAACTGGTTCGCCGGTTTCGTGCTCTCCTGTTGAATCTACACAAATAAAGGATAATTTTAACTCAGTAGTCTTAAATTCATCTGGATTTTCAACTAATTTAGATGCTGTTGTCGCAGGGCCATCTATTTCATAGTAAATCTTATCTCCATATTGAGGAATAAGCCTTAAAGTAGCTTCTCCTGTATCTTCATTATATCCTTTTATTTGATATAATACATTGGTCTTTTCCTTTGGGAAGGGTCCCTTATCTACGTATCCTCCGTTTTGTCTCCAGATGCCCTTTCTTAGCATATTTTCAAGCAGACTATCCAAAGCACTTGGTTCATGCCATTGCCATTCTGGATTTGTAGCTGCCCTATCCTTTACATCCTGCCATCTCATTTCTTTCTGGGTAAATAGTCTTGCTTCACATTTTGGTCTAAGTTTTTCATCATCTAAATCTGTGGTAAATTTTTGTCTTTGCATTAAAACTTCTCTTATTTGTTTTTCGCCATTATATTCATTTCCAACAAACTGCATTATAAAATCGACCTTTAGCAATCCGTATTTAGATGGGTAATATATGCATTGGAAGGTTTCCCTTGCTGCTTGTAGAAGTTCAAGCTTTATTTTATCAAGCTTATCCAATGCTTTTTGGAATTGGGGATCGCTTTCCTTTACCCTTTCTCCCTTCATTCTATCTATAATCGTATTGATGGCCTTGTGTTCCTTTGCCTTTACGTATAAGTTTTCCATCGTCCTTCTTTGACCTGTTAGGAACATCACTCTGTTTTTAAATCTTTGATATTCATAGAACTTTTGAACATCGGGATTTAAATCGCTTGATAATTCGTAGGGCTCAACAATAACAAGGGATACCTTATCCTGCTCTAGTTGAACTTCATCAAGGGGTGGAAATACATAAAGCTTTTGGTAGCAGTCTTCTAATAAAGGTTTAAACTTTTCCTCAAGGAATACCCTAAGCTCCTTTTTTGCGCTTTCATTATCATAGGAATCTATTAGGGAATTCATTTCAGCGATTATATTTTTAGTATTTTGGAAGTATATTCTTCCGTCTCTATCTGTATTTAGATACCATGCCTTCATCGCAAGTTCATGTAAAGCCCTTTTTATTCTAGTTATATCCTTGTTAGGTTCACATAGATACCCTATTATTTCATGTTCCGAAAGTCCAAGCAGCGCATGGGGAACATCCGCAAGGGATGCTATAAGTATTAATTTGCTAATCTCCTGCATCGATGTTTCGTTCATTGTGTTATCATATATTTCTGCAATGGCTTTTCCTTTTGATGCTATATCGTGGGATATTGCATTTGATAATGAGGGCTTTATTTGAGTTATTGCAGTAAGCATTTCGTGGTCGTTTAAATCAAAATCAAAAATGTTTACTAAGTATTTCTTTGCTGCAAGCGGTTCATCGCCCCTATATAGTTGATTTACGATGATTCTCATCAATCTTATGAGCCCTCTTGTTTGTTGAAAACCTGGGTTTTCTTTAAATCTGGCATAAAGGTCCTTTATTACAGGATGGAATGGGTATGAGTCCTTTATCCCTATATATATCTGTTCAGCAGATATGCTCGTGTATCCCATTTGCCTTGCTTCGTTTATTGCTGATTTATAGGCATTGGCTATTTCGTTTATTTCTTCATTGCTTGGAAGTTCTTTAAATAGCCTTTTTCTTAATATATGATATACTTCGTCCGATGCCTGTTGAACTGGCTCTATATTTAATGCAAAACGATTTATCTCTCCTTCAAGTTCTTTAAAGGATGACTGCAATAATTCGCTTCCGCTTTCATAGCTTGCTTTAAGGTCGGATATTACTAAGCAAACATTTGAAAGCTCTTCCTTTGCTATTGCATTGAACAAGTTTGCCAAAGCAGTAGTTGTAATAACGGCTAAGTTGGTATCTCCAACAACTTTAGATTTAGCGTTTTCAAGGTATGGTGGAAGCTCATCAAGTAAAATTAATAGTGGCTCACCCTTTAATAGGTTTACCCATGCTGTTTGTCCTGGGGCTTGAAGGGGTGAATAATAATCTTTGAAATATTCTTTTTTTCCTAATTGTTCAGCAATCGCACCCCATATTCCAAAGGGGGCATCGGATTCACGCCCTGTAAAAGCAACAACCTTTATTTCACCAAGGTGGCTATTTTTAAATTTTTCGCCTAATATTTTCTCTCTTATCCTAGGATATTTTGCAAGCAAACCTAAGGCAATCATATTATGGGTTTTACCGCCGCCCATGGATTGGGTAAGTTTTATTATACCGGTTTGCCCTTGTCTATGGAATCTTTTAAATGCCGTATCAAATAATATTTTCATCCCTTGAGTTAGATAGTTTTCTTCAAAAAATTCTTCAGGATTTATTCTATTTTCTATAAGATCAGTTAAATCTAAAACGTCATCCCTTCTTGTTTCATCAAATACGCTTTCCCTTGGTTTACAAAGTTCTAGTAGAGTCTTCAATTCTACCCCACCCTTCGTAAAATAATTTCGTTAATAATAATTATATATTAGTTAAAATTAGTTTACAATTAACTAAAACTGGCAATTTGTAGAAAATAAAATGCGGGCTAAAGTTAATCATGCATGTGCCGCCCGCAAAGCACATATATGATATGTTTAACAGCACACAGCTTAGGTTAGTTATGAAAAATATCTATCTAAAAAAACAAAAATATGACCTGTAAATGTAAAGCGTAATATTAAGAAAATAAGTTGTAACTTGTAAATTGTTTGTTGTGCTAAAAAATATTGCTAAAAGTCATAACTAAACCTATTTAATATAATATATATCTGCCTACAGAATGTAAGCAGTATATATATTATATTTAGAAGCTGTGCGCCGTTAACATCAAAATTCAATATAAGCTTCATTATTAGCCTTTAATATTGCAGCTTCATATCTATCTATTTCTTCATCTATTTTCTTTATTTCTTCATTTAGCCACTGTTTATCAAAATTTAACTCTTGTATCAAATAGTAAGCACTTCCATTTGCATCAGATTTCCTCTGTTTGAAACTATTACATGTATATATTGCCGATAAGTTAGAACTCAAAGTTCTAAGAGTTTTTAAGGAAGATATAGCATTTTGAATCGTGATTCCCGGCATACACTCGATTGTATTATTTGCTTTATTTATTGCTGCAGATAAATTATTTATTTTATTAATTAGTTCAACTATTTTAGTATAAATCTCGATAAAATTCTTTGGGTTGCTCAGTGTTTCTTCTGTGCCATTTAATTCTCTTATCTTTTGAATTACAACATTGTTTTTAAGCTCAGAGTATAAGCTTGCCAAGTCGTTACTATACCTATCCAAAAGTAACCTCGCCTCATTAAGATTCATAAAAATTCCTCCTTTTTTCTAATTTTTTAAATAGCATAAGCCCTTCAATTAGGTCAAGATCATTTCTACTTAGGTAAAAATAAGGTCGCTTAACCTTAAAATGAGTGTGATAATCACTTCAGCCAAGTTGGTGAAAGGATAACCTTTGTTATGTCAAATACAGATTCACCA
>JAOAEI010000091.1 GCA_026416875.1 Caloramator sp. | reverse complement strand
AATAAAACACCTCGTTCCTCATAGTGACATTTTATCATATTACTTTACAACATGACATTATCATAAAATAATCACAAATTAATTAATTTCCTATTGATTTTTATTTAAAATCAATATATAATATATATTGTCTTAGGGGTATAGCTCAATTGGTAGAGTAGCGGTCTCCAAAACCGTTGGTTGGGGGTTCGAGTCCCTCTGCCCCTGCCAAAAGCCAAGCTGAAAGCTTGGCTTTTTTTATTAACACTTTTATCTATCCCTCATATCATAATACTAAGGGGGGATAGCAATGGGAATGCCTAATATTCCAGATATTAGTCCTACAATAAACTTGAGGGACAACGACGTTATAAATCTTCTTCTTGCATCAATTGCTCTAGAAGAATTTAGCTTAGCTGCTATCATGAATGCAGAGGCAGAAAAAATTCAAGAGCTTTTAGGTGGAAGGAATTGCGTATCTTTACAGGACATGATAACTCTTGATAAATCGGTAGAAAGAATACTAAGAGATGTTATCAAAAAAGAAATACTATTAGAATTTAAATTTGAAAATGTTTTAGATCTAATCGAGGCAAGAGGATAGCAAAAAGCTATCCTCTTATTATTCTTATTGAATTTAGAACTGCCAAAAGAGCTACTCCAACGTCTGCAAAAACTGCCTCCCACATGTTTGCCACACCAAAGGATGCCATAACCATAACCAGGACTTTTACAAATAGAGCAAGACAGATATTTTGCCATACTACTTTTTTAGTCTTTTTGGCAATATTCATTGCAGTCAATATATTTTTAATCTGGTCGTTCATAATAACTATATCTGCAGCTTCAATGGCAGCGTCCTGTCCTAAAGCTCCCATCGCGATGCCTATATCCGCCCTTGCTATAACCGGAGCATCGTTTATCCCATCTCCTACGAAAACTATTTTTCCATTTTCCCCTTCAATCTCTAACTCCTCTAGCTTTTCTACCTTTTCATCAGGCAAAAGTCCATAGTAATACTCATCAATGTCAAGCTTTTCAGCAACATCTGATGCTACATCCCTGTGATCCCCGGTGAGCATAATTGGTTTAATGCCCATTTTCTTTAATAAAAGAATTGTTTCCTTTGCATCCTCCTTTATTTCATCTTCAATAACAATGCAACCTATGAATTTACCATCTACTGCTACATAAACCTTAGTTCCTACTTCATAATCCTCCCTTATACTTATTCCCCTATCTATCATAAGTTTTGCACTTCCAACTAAAACTTCTTTATCATCTATTTTTGCTTCTATGCCAAATCCTGATATTTCTTTGTGCTCCTTTATTCTAGTCTTATCTATAACACCATATTCTTTTAAAATACACTGTGCGATAGGATGATTAGAATAAAATTCTGCATAGGCTGCATATTCGAGGACCTTTCTTTTATCAATTACTCCCTCTGCCCTTATATTTTTTATCCTAAGTTTTCCCTTAGTCAACGTTCCCGTCTTATCAAAAACCACCATATTTACATAGTTTAAGGCTTCAAGGTAGTTGCTTCCTTTAACCAAAATCCCGTTTTTTGAAGCTGCTCCAATGCCTCCAAAAAATCCAAGGGGAATTGAAATAACTAAGGCACAGGGGCAGGATACCACAAGGAAAATCAAGGCTCTGTATACCCAAGATGAAAAAGGCTCCTTAAGTATCATTGGCGGAATAACAGCTATTAAAAGTGCTGCCAAAACTACTATCGGCGTATAAACCCTAGCAAATTTAGTTATAAAATTTTCTGTTTTAGCCTTTCTTCTATTTGCTCCTTCAACAAGCTCTAAAATTTTATTAACCGTAGATGCTTTAAATTCTTTAGTTACTTTTATCTTTAATAGTCCACTTTTATTTATAAATCCTCCTAATACCTCATCACCTTCACTTACATCCCTCAATATTGTCTCTCCTGTCAGGGCAGATGTATCTACACTTGAATTTCCTTTAACAACTACCCCGTCAAGAGGGATCCTCTCCCCAGGCTTAACAATTATGAAATCGCCTATTTTTACATCATCTGGATCAACCCTTTTTATCTCATGTCCCACCACCAAATTTGCAAAATCGGGTCTTATATCTAAAAGGGACTTTATTGATCTTCTTGATCTTTCTATAGCTAAATCCTGAAGCGTTTCACCAATTTTATAAAAAAGCATTACGGAAACCGCTTCTGGCATTTCACCTATTAAAAAAGCTCCTATGGTTGCAATTGACATTAAAAAATTTTCATCAAAAACTTGTCCATTTTTTATATTCTTAAAGGCCTTTAGCAATATATCATGTCCTATAAGAACATAGGACAAAATAAATAGCAATTCCCTTAAAGTGTTTTTAAATAAGTATCCTAACAGAAACAAAACTGCTCCTGATACTAAATAAATAATCTCACTATTAATGTTTAATTTTGCCTTAATTTCCTTATCTTCAACTTTAACATCTGGTTCATATTTATTAACTATGAACTTTACTTGTGCTAATATATCCTCCCAGTTTTTCTCATCATCTATTGTAAGGACTAGCTTTTGGGAAGTTAAATTAATGGAAGCATCTTTAACCCCATATATGTTTTTTATATCCTTTTCAATCTTTGCAGCACAATTAGCACAGTTAAGCCCAACTAGGATGAGGGTTTTATTTAACATTTTCTTTATTGTCTTTTCTTTTATAATAATATCAGGCTCTATGGATAAGATTATCCTTTCAATTTCATCAAATATAATTTCATGATTATCGCCATCTATATCGATCATAAGAGTTTTATTTACAAAATCTATTGAAGCATCTTTTACACCATTTAGCTGTCTAATTTTGACCTCCATTTTAGATGCGCAGTTTGCACATCCAAGTCCATACAAAATGTATTCCTTTTTCAAAAAAATCCCCCCTACTCTTCACTAACGTGCAATAGTCCCAGGTCAAAAATCATCTTAACGTGTTCATCATCAAGGGAATAATATACTATTTTGCCTTCCTTTCTAAACTTAACAAGCCTTGCAGCCTTCAAAACCCTTAATTGATGTGATACTGCAGATTGGCTCATATTTAATAGATCTGCAATGTCGCATACACACATTTCTGACTCAAAAAGAGCACAGATTATCTTTATCCTTGTTGTATCCCCAAGGACCTTAAAAAGTTCAGCTACATCATATAACCTTTCTTCCTCCGGCATCATATCTTTAACTTTTTCAACAACATCCTCATGGACAACCGTGCAGGAGCATCTTTCTATTTCCATCTAACCACCTCACATATGAATATATGTTCATATGTTCAATTTTATGTTACCATTTTCCCACATTTTTGTCAACACAAAAAGGCCGCCATTGGCAGCCTTACAAATCATACTTCCACATTATAATCGCATCCTCACCGGTGTCTGAATAATATCCCTTTCTTCTTGCAACTTCAACAAATCCATATTTTTTATATAGATTTATAGCAACGGTATTGCTAACTCTAACCTCTAAAGTTAATGCTTGTATTTTATTTTCCCTAGATATACTTATAATATCCTCCAAAAGCATATTTCCAAGGCCAATGCCTCTAAATTCAGGATGAACAGCAATATTTGTAATATGCCCCTCTCCATATAAAAGCCAAAGTCCATAGTAGCCTACAACCCTTTTTTCCTTTTCAATAACCCTATATTTTGCTACTTTATTTCGCGTTATTTCCGACAAAAATGCTTCATAGGTCCAGGGAGTTTTAAAACTTAAATGTTCAATCTTAACAACATCGTCTATGTCCTCAAGCTTCATATCCCTTAGTAAAAAATCACTCAAGCTTTATTCCCACCTTTTTCTCATATTCCCTTTCTGCTTGGGATTTTCTTATGTAAATTGGGCTAAAGGTAAATATATCATCTTCAATTCCTTCCATAAGCCTTATTAAGGCAAGCTCTCCAAGAGCACTTGCCCTTGGTAAGTTCGAAGTATTGGTTGAAAGATAGAAATTATTGTCTTCCAGTTTTTTTCTATGAATTTTTACAGCATCTCCGCAAAATATTACTTTTTCATTCTTTACCCTTTCAATAAGTTCATCGATATGAAGTGCTTCATAATCGCTAATTCTTTTTAGTTTTCCCTTTTCAAATCTATAAAGAGCGGTATAAACATTATCCCTTAAAGCATCCATTATCGGAATTATTATTCCATCAAATCCCACCTGCATAAAGGCCATTGCATCTAAGCTTGAAACCCCAATAAATTTTAAATTTTTACCTTGAGCTATCCCCTTTGCTGCAGCAACTCCTATCCTAAGGCCTGTAAAGGATCCAGGGCCACCGGATACAGCAACTGCATCTATATCATCCACTGACATATCTAAAGTTTTAAATAGATTCTCAATCAAAGGGAAAAGCAGAACGCTATGCTGAAGTTTATTATTTATAAAAACTTCACCCTCAACATTTTCCTCAGTAACTATCGCAACTGAAGCTACAAAAGAGGAGGATTCTATTGCTAATACCCTCACAATACCAGCTCCTTGTTAAAATTTAAAATTTCTATTTCCCTTGTATTATCATCTAAAATTTTAATATTAATCTTTATCGTATAATCTGGCAGAAGCTCCTCAACCAAGTTACCCCACTCTACAATAGAAACACCTTCACCGTATATGTATTCTTCAAAACCTATTTCATAAAGCTCTGTTATATCAGAAATCCTATAGACATCAAAATGATAAAGAGGCATTTTTCCGTAATATTCATTAACAATAGTAAAAGTTGGACTTGTAATGTCCTCTTGAACTTCTAATCCCTTTGCTAAACCCTTAACAAGATGGGTTTTTCCTGCACCTAAATCCCCATTTAAGCTTATTACATCTCCCTTATTTAAAAGCTTTGCAATCTTATAGCCTATTTCCAAAGTCATATCCTGCGAATGCGACATTATCTTCATCTTTTCACATCCTTTAGTAAAATTCATTTATATTTTATAATACAAACTAGCATTTTACAATAAAAATATCCCTAAAAGGGAATCCTTTTAGGGATTATAGTCTATAAAGGTCAATATCCTCCTTAAATTGTTCCGTCATCCTCTTAAATTCAGATATATTATTTGTAAGCTTTTTAATTTCTTCTGCATAGGTTGCAACGTTAGCACTAACCTCCTGGGAAGATGCCGAATTTTCTTCAGCAATTGCAGCAAGGGATTCAATTTTACCATAGATCTGAGCTATCGACTCAGTTTCCCTTTCAAGTCTATCTGAAGTTTCAATCATCTTACCTGCAACTTGAACTATCTTATCCTTAGCTACACCGCTCTTTTCTATAGCATCCTTTAATACGATGCTTTCGTTGCTAAGCTCATCAAATTGAACTCCTATACCTCCAACTAAGCTATCAATATCTTCTATAAACTTAGTTAGGTTTTCATTTATTTCATTAACAGCCTTTTGAGACTCTTCTGCAAGCTTTCTAACCTCATCTGCAACTACAGCAAAACCTCTTCCTGCTTCTCCTGCCCTTGCCGCTTCAATTGAAGCGTTTAAAGCTAAAAGATTGGTTTGGGCAGCAATTGATGATACCATTGAAACGATTTCTGTTATTCCCTTTGCCCTTCTTTGTAATTCTTGGCTGTTTTCTATTACATTTGAAAATTCGTTTAATATGCTATTTAATTTATCTACCGTTTTGCTTACATTAGCAAAACTATCCTCTATTTTTTCAACAGCATCTTCAAGCTCATCTTTATTTTGTATCTCAATCTGAACAACAGTTTTTATAGATTCTACATTATCATTTAAAAGGGCCACTGATGATTCCGTCTCCTGTGCCTGCATCATAGCAGCACCTGCAACCTGTTCTACAATTGAAGATATTTCATTTGAAGTTATATTCATCTTTTCTGCTATATCGGAAAGTTTTCCAGAGAAGGTATTCATCTCATCCGTCATACCCTTAAAGGACACAAAATCCTGTCGGACCTTAGCTTTATATTCCTTTAGTAGGTTAAATATATCTTCAAAAATATCATTGCTTTCTATATCTAATTTTTCTACATAATTATGGTTAGTTAAATTTACTATCTCCTCTTTTATCATATTAAAGGGCTTTGTTAAAAGTGAAGAAGCAACAAAAGGAGAAATTAAAGCATATAAGAAGGAAATATAATTTGCCACTT
>JAOAEI010000090.1 GCA_026416875.1 Caloramator sp. | reverse complement strand
CCCCCATGCTGCTTATTATAGGGATATTCATCTTATTGCACTTTACAACGAGCTCTATTTTGGATGATACTGTATCTATTGCATCAATTACATAATCTATGTCATTAGTAAGTAACTTTTCGATATTATCCTTTGAAACAAATTCCTTAATAGGGACAACTATAGCCTTAGGGTTTATTTCTTTAACCCTTTCAGCCATTACTTCCACCTTTGGTTTTCCAACAGTTTTTGTTGTTGCATGTAATTGTCTATTTATATTTGTAATGCAAACATCATCATTATCTATTAAAATTAATTTCCCAATTCCTGAGCGGGCAAGAGCTTCAACCGCAAAGGATCCAACTCCTCCGACACCAAATACCGCTACAGTGCTTCTTTTAAGCTTTTCAACTCCCTCTTTTCCCAAAAGAAGCTCTGTTCTTGAAAAAGGTCCTAACATAATAACCTCCTTACATACAAAAACCCACCATATCGCTGGATGGAATGATTGAACCTGCTCTCAGCAGGTGGGTGCCCTCCCCCATGCTTCTTGTTCCCTACCTATAGTAGGCCTACATTCCACATGAGGAGCCCGGGCTCCCTTTTCGTAGGTGTTGGCTCAATACATAATCCATCCTGGCGAATACGGCAGGCTCTTTTATTTAATTATTAATATAACACCTTTTGTCGAAAATATCAATAGTAAACCCTGATGTAAATTAAGGCATTATTCTTTTTCTATAACAGTTATTCCAAGTTCATCTAACTGCTTTTTATCAACCTCCGATGGAGCATTTGTAAGTGGGCATGCTGCATTTTGATTCTTTGGGAAGGCTATAACATCTTTAATATTGTCAGTTCCAGTAAGGAACATAACAATTCTATCAAATCCAAAGGCTAATCCTCCATGAGGTGGAGGTCCGAATTTGAAGGCTTCAAGAAGGAAACCAAATTTTTCATAGGCCTTTTCCATAGTAAGTCCAAGTGCCTTAAACATCCTCTCTTGTAGTTTTGTATCATGTATTCTGATGCTTCCTCCGCCTATTTCTTCACCATTTAAAACCATGTCATATGCCTTTGCCCTAACCTTTTCAGGATTTGTTTCTAATAGCTCTATATCTTCATCCATTGGGCTTGTAAATGGATGATGCATTGCAACATATCTTCCTTCCTCTTCATCGTATTCAAGAAGTGGAAATTCAGTAACCCAAAGGAACTTAAATTCTTTATTATTTGGCCCTATTAATTCAAGTTTTCTTCCAAGTTCAAGCCTTAGGGCACCTAAGGATGCAAAAACTGTTTTGGGTTTATCTGCAACGATTAAAAGTAGGTCTCCAGTTTCAGCCTGCATTTTATTTTTAATTGCATTTAACTCTTCTTCTGATAAGAATTTTGCAATAGGCGACTTTATTTCTCCTTCCTTTAATGCTATCCATGCAAGCCCTTTAGCGCCATAGGTCTTAACAAGTTCTTCAAGCTTATCTATTTCCTTTCTTGAAAATTCTGCACATCCCTTTGCATTTATTCCTCTTACTGTTCCCCCATTTGCTACTGTATCTTTGAATACTTTAAAATTGCTCTCCTTAACCTCATCGCTTATATCAACAAGTTCTAAACCAAATCTTATATCAGGCTTATCTGAACCGTATCTTTCCATCGCTTCTTTGTATGTTATCCTTGGGAAGGGCGTTGGAATATCTATGTTAAGTATCTCTTTAAATAATCTTTTCATAAGCCTTTCGTTTAAATCTATTACATCATCTATGTCCACAAAGGACATTTCTATATCTATTTGTGTAAACTCCGGCTGTCTATTCGCCCTTAAGTCCTCATCCCTAAAGCAGCGGACAATTTGGAAATATCTATCAAACCCTGAAACCATAAGAAGCTGTTTAAAAATCTGTGGCGATTGAGGTAGGGCATAAAATTTTCCCGGGAAATTTCTGCTTGGAACTAAATAGTCCCTCGCACCTTCTGGGGTGCTTTTTGTTAGCATAGGAGTTTCAATCTCCAAAAATCCATTTTCATCCATAAAATCCCTTACTACCTTAGCAGCTTTATGCCTTATTATTATGTTTCTCTGAAGATCTGGCCTTCTAAGGTCCAAATATCTATATTTTAATCTTATGGCCTCTGAAGCGTCTAAATTTTCTTTAATATATATTGGCGGTGTTTCTGATTCTGATAGAATTCTAAGTTCCTTTCCTTTAACCTCAATCATTCCCGTTGGAATATTCGGATTTGGAGCCTCCCTTAAAACGACTTCACCAATAACTGCAATTACATATTCACTCCTTAACTCCTGTGCCTTAATAAAGGCCTCTTTATTTATTTCTTCACCAAATACCACCTGAACAATGCCTGTTCTATCCCTAAGATCAGCAAAAACAAGTCCACCAAGGTCCCTTCTTTTTTGAACCCATCCCATTAAAACAACATTTTGCCCGACATGGTTTTCTCTTAGTTCTCCACACATATGGGTCCTTTTTAACCCCTTTAAAGCCTCAGCCATAATATCCCTCCTAAATCCTTTCTCTAATCACATCATAAATATCGCTTAAAACTATTTCTTCTTCCTTTCCTGTTCCCATTTCTTTAAGTTTAGCTCTATTGTTTACAATCTCATCATCTCCAAGGACAACGACATACTTCGCACCTATTTTATTAGCATACTTCATCTGTGCCTTTAAAGACTTATTCATAAGGTCCCTTTCGCAGGAAATACCTTTGTTTCTTAGTTCATAAACAATCTTTGCAGCCTCATCCTTTGCTTTATCTCCTATCGTTGCAACATAAAGGCTTATTCCCTTCGGCTTTGGAATTTCGATTCCCTTAGATTCTAATGTTAATATAAGCCTTTCAAGTCCAAGACCAAAACCAACGGCAGGCATATCAGGGCCGCCTATTTCTTTAATCAAATTATTGTATCTTCCTCCACCGCATATTGTAAAGTTTTCCTTTATGCTGCTTGATATTATTTCAAAAACAGTCTGTGTATAATAGTCAAGCCCCCTTACTATATGCGGATCTACTTCATAAGGAATTCCAAGAAGTTCAAGCTCGTGCTTTAATCCCTCAAAATGAGTTCTACAGCTGTCGCAAACATAGTCGGTTATAATCGGTGCTTCCTTTACTATCCTTTGACATGTCTTTTCCTTGCAGTCTAGTATCCTCAATGGATTCCTTTCATATCTATCCCTACATACATCGCAAAGTTCATCTAAATTGTCCTTAAGGTAATTTTTCAATGTTTCGTTGTAGTTCTTTCTGCACTCGGGGCATCCTATATTATTTATGTTTACCTTTAAATTATCAAGTCCTAGCCTTTTTAAGAAGGTCATAGCAAGGGAAATAACCTCAGCATCTGCAGAGGGTGATGGCGAACCGAACATTTCTATTCCAAATTGATGGTGCTCCCTTAGCCTTCCTGCCTGAACGTTTTCATATCTAAATACTGGCGTTATGTAGTAAAGTTTTGTAGGTTGAGTATCGAATTGAAGGCCGTGCTCAATAAAAGCTCTAACAGCTGGAGCCGTTCCTTCTGGCTTTAATGTTATACTTCTTCCAGCCTTATCGTTAAATGTATACATTTCCTTTTGAACAATATCAGTAGTTTCACCGACTCCTCTTAAAATTAGTTCTGTATGTTCAAAGGTTGGAGTTCTTATTTCCGAATATCCAAACTCTGCACAAATTTTTCTAACTTCACCTTCGATATAATGCCATTTATATGACTCCTTCGGCAATACATCCTTAGTCCCCTTTGGAGCTTGTGTTAGCATCTTTTTCCCTCCTTAAACCTAAGTTTAAATTTTTATAATAAATAAAAACCGTCCCTTAAAAAGGGACGGATAATTCCGCGGTGCCACCCTAATTGGCATAAAACCCACTCTATTTGATAACGCATCGGCGTCCCACCCTACTTAATTCAGGCGGAAGCTCCAGGGTGTCCTTCACCCTCCTTAACCGTGAAGATGCTCTCAATCGCGGCATCTCCTCCCTGTTCGGTGTTTGAAGGCTACTTTTCCCCTTCACAGCCTTTTGATATAAATTTTAATAATTATATTATCAGTAAGTTTAAAAAATGTCAATCAACATTTTAATTTTTTCATCTATTTGTTCATCGATTCTTAAGGTATATTCTTTAACATCCTTAAGATTTGCAACCCTTTCTATCCTTCCCGATTCTCCATAAACAATCTTAGTTACAGCATCTGCACCTAATGCTACGACAGTTGTAGATTCTGCTATCATTTGAATATTGTATATACATTCTTTACCCCTAAAACTATAACCTACGTTTTCAAGGGGACTAACCATATTCTTTTGCCTATACATATAATAGGGATGCATTCCTACGCTTTTAACATAATCTGTAGCAATATCATACATCATGCTTGCTAAATCCTTATCCCCTTTAAACATCCTTTCATTTAAAAGGCTTGCCCTTTTTACCGCCATTGTGTGGATTGTGATGCTATCTGGCATCAAATCTATGATCTTTTCCATCGTCTTTTTGACATGCTTCTCCCCTTCAGAAGGAAGACCTATTATAACATCCATATTTATATTATTAAAGCCTACTTCCCTTGATAAATTGAATTTCTCAATTACATCCTCAACAGTATGCCTTCTTCCTATTAAATCTAGCGTTTCTTGATTCATTGTTTGAGGATTTATGCTGATCCTTGAAACTCCGTTTTCCTTTAATATCATCAATTTTTCCCTATTTAAAGAATCGGGCCTTCCAGCTTCTACAGTAAATTCCCTTAATTTTTCAACTTTGATAAGGTCCTTTATCCATGAAAAAAGCTCGTCTAACTCTTTTTCATTTAAAGAAGTCGGTGTTCCACCACCAACATAGAGGGTATCGATTGTAACACCTTTATCCTTTAAAAATTTTATTACAGAATAAATTTCTTTTTTTAATGCAAATAAATAATCCTTAACAAGGTTATTCCCTTTATAAGGATTTGAAGTAAAGGAACAATAGGCGCATCTTGTTGGGCAAAAGGGAATGCCTATATAAAGTGCAACTGAATTTTTAGGCTGATCTAAAAATGGTACTTCATTTTTAGCAACCTCAAGAAGTAAGTCTATTTTTTCCTTAGAAACTAAATATTTTTCCCTTAAAATTTCTCTTATATTATCTTCATTAAGCCCTCTTTTAAAGGCATCGTGAACTATTTTAGTAGGCCTTATGCCCACAAGTATTCCCCAGGGAATTTTAACTCCAGTTTCATTTTGTAGTAGCTTTAAAAGGGTATACTTTATTCCATTTTTAATTTCTTTTTCGTCATTAGAATTCAAATTTAACGACTCAAAATTTCCATTTAAGCTAGCAGTAATCGTATTATTGTCCCTGTCATAAAAAACTTCAATCTTATATCCCTCATCTGTAAACTCTATTTCATCCTTTGGATAAAACAAAGATGCTATTTGGAAAACTTCGTATCTATAATCATGTCCTTTTAATCCAATCTTCACAATCCTCTCCCCTATATATCCCTTTGCGTTCTATCCTTTAAGAGCTTAACCTCCTCTAAACTAATATTAAGCTCCCTTGCAATTTCGCTATCCTTAAGTCCACTGCTTAAAATGTCCATATAAGTATCGTAGTCCAAATCGTTTAATGGATTTTCATAGTCAAAGGATCTAGACCTAATTTTCCTTTTTTTCATAAAAAATCCCCCTTTTGGCATACTTCATATCTTAGTATGCCCTAAGAATGCTTATTCATTCAAAAAGGGGTTAAACTTCTTCTCCTTTTCAATTGTAGTAGATGGACCATGTCCAGGAAAAACCTTAGTTTCGTCATTTAATATTAATAGTTTGTTTTTTATAGAATTTATTAAAGTTTCAAAGGATCCCTTAGGGAAATCCGTTCTACCAATTGACCCCTGAAAAAGAGTATCTCCTGATAATAGGATATTTCCTGTTTTAAAACATAATCCTCCTGGAGTATGTCCTGGCGTCTCTATAACTTCTATTTTCAAACTGCCAATGTCAACATAATCTTCTTCACTTAGGTACCCATCAGGCAGGAAAGGTTTTATATTTCTAAAAATAGGAATTAACTCCTGTGTTCCACCATTTACTAAATACTCATCCTCTCTACTCATTAAAACTTTAGCATTGCTATTTGTTTTAATCCTTTCAACTCCAGCTATATGATCCCCATGACCGTGGGTCAATAAAATATATTTAATTTTTAAACCCAATTCCTCACATCTTCTTAAAACCTTATCAGGAGTTCCACCTGGATCAACTACTGCACATTCTCTACTGTTTTCATCTCCAATTAAGTAGCAATTAGTTTGAAAATA
>JAOAEI010000008.1 GCA_026416875.1 Caloramator sp. | reverse complement strand
TTACTGGATTATGCAAGATTTCGTTCAAAGTCTATCGTTGATTATGCTAATTTTCAGGTTGAAATATTAAAGAGAATTACAGGGGATAAAAAGATAATTACAACAAATATAGCTGGAGGATTTTTTGATAAATTATTTGACCATCAAAACCTTATTGAAGGGATGGATATAGCTTCTTATGATAATTATCCAGTTTGGGGAGGATTAAGGGAGCCCATTCCTCCTGAAGAAATTGCACTAAACCTTGACTTTATAAGGGGACTTAAGGGAAAAAACTTTTGGATATTAGAGGAGCTTATGGGAGCTCAAGGACATAATATTATAGGATATCTTCCAAGACCTAACCAGGCGAAGATGTGGGCATATCAAGCAGCTGCCCATGGTGCAGAGGCTATATTGTTTTTTAGATATAGGGCAGCAACATTTGGGACGGAAGAATTTTGTTATGGGATAATCGATCATGATAATAGAGAAGGAAGAAAATTTAATGAAGTTAAGGATTTTTTTAGTAACATTAAAAGATATGAAAATATTTTAAAGTCGCCAATAAAATCCGATGTTGCCCTAGTTTATGATTATGAAAATATCTGGGCTTGGAAGATTCAGCCCCAGAGCACAGCCTTTAATTTTGTTAAAGAAGCCCTAAGGCTTTACAAGCCCTTCTATAGAAAAAATGTAAACATGGATGTTATTTCTACAAGGGAGGATTTTAATAAATACAAGGTTCTACTGCTTCCTGTTATGATGTTACAGGATGATAAATTAAAGAAGAAGTTAGAGGAATTTGTTGAAAATGGTGGCATTTTAATTTTATCCTTTAGAGCGGGGATTAAGAATAGAAATAATAATCTAATCCTAGGAGAAGTTTTACCAGGTATATTTAAAGATTTAGCAGGGATTGAAGTTTTAGAAGTGGAAGCGCTTCAGGAGGGACAATATGTTGAAATAGAAGATATCTATGGCAAAAGGGCTAAGGTAAAGGTATGGAGGGATATTATAAGACCAATTAATGCAAAATCTTTATATAAATATGCTGATAAATTTTATAGGGAGTTTTCCTGTGTAACTGTAAATCAATATAAAAAGGGAAAGGTTTACTATGTTGGAGGTGGAGTTGAAGATTTTATTGTGGATGAAATTGCAGATGAGGTTATTAGGGAGACAAATTTAGAGCATTTTAACTCGGAGGAAGGAATTGAAGTATATAAAAGGGAGTATAATGGACAGAAATATTTATTTATTATAAATCATACTGAGGAAGAAAAAGCTTTTAAGGAACATATACTTTCACCCTTTGAAGTTAAAATAGTCGGGGGGATGTAGATGATAAAGGTATTAAATGATATTTTTGTTTTGGAAGGCAAGAATATTCAATATGCCTTTGGGCCCTATAAGGGCCTTTTAAGGCATATTTATTTTGGGAATAAAGTAGATGAGAGGGACTTTCAACATTTTGATATTGAAGATATATCTTCTAATGATTCTGCCTATGATATAGCATGGGAAGAATATACACCTTGGGGAGGACTGCGGTATAAAGAACCAGCTGTAAAGGTAAGGTTTAGTGATGGAACAAGGGATTTGGTTTTGGAATATTATGGTTTTCTAATCGAAGAGGATATCTTGAGGATAAGGTTTAGGGACAAATTTTATCCTATAGAGATATTTTTGAATTATAAAATGTATGAAGAATACGATATCCTTGCAAGATGGGTGGAATTTAAAAATTTAGGTAAAGAAGATATATTCATTGAAAAGGCCTATTCCTGTGAATTAAATTTAGAAGGGACGGGCTATTATATAACAAATGTTTTAGGCTACTGGGCGGGTGAAGGAAGAAGGTTTAAAGAAAAGTTAGAAGGTGGCAAATTAATCCTTGAAAGCAGAAAGGGCAATACTGGGCATAATAACAATCCCTATTTTATATTGGATATCGGTGCAGATGAGGATAGGGGGGAGGTTTACTTTGGAACCTTAGAATATAGCGGAAATTTTAAGATTTTAGTTGAAGCTACTCCCTATTATTCTACGAGGGTATTGATGGGATTTAATGATTTTGATTTTGAATATAGGTTAAAGCCTTCGGAGGGACTTATTGTCCCTAAAGCATATTTAGGATATACTGATAAAGGATATTCAGATATGTCCAAGAGGCTTCATAGCTTTGCAAGGGATATTATTTTACCTGGTGATCTTAAGAATTCTTTAAGACCAGTTTTGTTTAATTCTTGGGAGGCAACTCTTTTTGATGTTAAATGTCATGAGCAGATTGAACTGGCAAGAAAGGCAAAGGACATAGGCTGTGAATTATTTGTTGTCGATGATGGCTGGTTTGGAGAAAGAAATAGCGACGCAGTTGGCTTAGGGGATTGGGAGGTTAATAAAGAAAAATTTCCTAAGGGGCTTGAGGAGCTTATCGATGAAGTGAATAGACTTGGAATGGAATTTGGATTATGGATAGAGCCTGAGATGGTAAATCCTAATAGTAAGCTTTATAAAGAACATCCAGAGTGGGTTTATAGATTTAATAATAGAGAGCTTACAACTGCAAGAAATCAGCTAGTATTAAATTTGACTTTAAAGGAAGTTAAGGATTATCTTTTTAATGTATTAGATGGACTATTAACAAATTATAATATAAAATATATTAAATGGGATATGAATAGACCATTTTCTGAAGCTGGGGCTCTTAATTTGGATATAAAAGAACAGAAGATGATTTGGTTTTTGCATTCTAGGGCTGTATTTGAGATAGTCGAAAGGTTGAGAAATAAGCATAAAGGGATAGAGATAGAGGCTTGTGCCTCTGGAGGAGGAAGAGTTGATTTTGGAATTTTAAATTATTTTGACGAATTCTGGGCAAGTGATAATACCGATGCCCTTGACAGGCTCCTTATTCAAGAGTCGGTAGGTTACATTTATCCAGCAAAGGCTATGAGATGTTGGGTAACAGATTGTCCGAATTTTATAAGTGGAAGGACTATTCCCATTGAATTTAGATTTCACGTTGCTATGATGGGGGCACTAGGAATAGGAGGAAATTTAAATAAATGGTCTAAGGAAGAATTTGACCTTGCAAAGAAAAAGATAAAGCAGTATAAAGAAATAAGACATATAGTTCAGCATGGAGAACTTTTTAGAATCAAATCTATTACTAAAGATGAAATCCATGCCCTTCAGTATGTTTATAAAGGTGAATCGGTGTTATTTGCCTTTAAGGCACATCAAAGGTTTGGAAGGAAGTCTTATAAAGTAAAGTTAAAGGGTTTAAAGGACAATAAAATATATGAAGTCAAGTATGATGATAAAATTATAAGAAAAGGCGGAGCATATTTGAAAAATTTAGGGATAGATATTATTTTAGATGGTGACTTTTCAAGTCAGTTGATAATTATTAAAGAAGTTTAATGATATTGTTAATCGATGCCTTGGAGGGACAAGTATGAAACATACCATTGAGGATGTTGCAAGGGAAGCTGGTGTTTCTATAACAACAGTTTCGAGGGTTATAAATGGGAATTATCCTGTAAAGAAGGAAACAAGGGAGAGGGTTGAGGCTGCAATTAAAAAGCTTAATTTTCAACCTAATCCCCTTGCAAGAAGCCTTATAAACAAAAAAACAAACAGCATTGGAGTTGTAGTCCCTGGAATTACTAATATGTTCTTTACTGAAGTTGTCCACGGAATCGAAAGGGTCATGAGAATCAGGGATTATGATGTATATATTAGCGATTCAAGGGGAAGAGCAGATTCGGAAAAAAGAAGGATAAATAAATTTTTAGAAAGGTATGTGGATGGTATAATACTTATTGACCCTCAAACTGAAAACATGAAAAACGGATTTATCGAGGAAGTTTCCCAAAAGATTCCTGTAGTTTGTATCAACGGCTATCATGAAAGGGTTAAAACTAATTTTGTCCTTTCAGATGAAGAAAAGGGAACTAAGGAGGCCCTTGAGCATTTAATTGCTTTAGGGCATAAAAATATTGCCTTTATAAGGGGAGAAAGTAGCTACTCCTACGATATAAAGGAAAATTTATATAAGGAATATATGAAAAACATAGGAAAAGAACCAGTTATTTTTACCGTTCAAGATGGAAACAATATCGATGTTGTTGAGAATACTATGAAGCTAATAGTAGAGATGTCTAATAAATTTGATTTAGGCAAGGATATAACTGCCTTTTTTGCCTGCAATGATCTTATGGCGGTTGGCGCTTTGAATGGATGTTATGAGCTAAACATTAAGGTTCCAGATGATATTGCAATAATAGGTTTTGACAATATAATACTTTCGCAGATGACAAATCCAAAGCTTACAACTGTTGATCAAAATATGAGACTGCTTGGCGAGAGGGCGGCAGAAAAGATTTTAGAGCTTATAGAAGATAAAAAGCTCATAAGTAAAACTGAGGTTATTGAAACTAAGTTGATAATAAGAAAAAGCACGTGACTATATAACGTGCTTTTTTATATTTTTAACGGTTTTAATGAATTTGTCCTTATCTTCAGGGTTTGTAATCTCTTCGCCATATCTTTCTTTTATATAAACATTTCTTATAAATTCATTTATGTCAGGAGATATCAAAGAGTCAGCCATTTGTTTTATTGAAAAGGATGTGTCTGAGGGTTTTAGCTGTTTAAATTTATTTATATAGATCAAATATTTTTGATAATATAATCTAATCTTATTATAGGGCTTTGTTATTCTTTTAAACATCTTGTTTATCGATAAGTTGTCCTTTATAAATTCCCTTTCTTCCTTGAATTTTGCATATTCTTTTGATGATGTGTAATACCTTAAAAAGATTTTATAAATTAAGTATATAAAAAGCAAAAGGATTAATATTTGAAAGATAACAGACATCGATTTATAAAAAACAAAAAGGCTTTTGTTTTGCTTGTTTTCTATAATTCTTTTCACATCTTTTATTTGTAAAACTCCTTCTTGTCCGTTAGAGCTTATTTTTATCCTTAAGCCTTTAAATAATTTTTCTAAAAGCTTTGCTAAAAGGATGAAAAACCATGAGAAAAGATAAAAGAATATTTCAATTGTTTTATTGTAAATGGAGACTAAAAAACTCAATAAAGCTATTCTTAATTTTTCTATACTAATTATTATTGAGGATAAGAGTATAATATAATTAATTTTTTTATTTAACCTTTCTGCATTGTCAGATTGGGTTTCTTCAATTCTTAGGCTTCTTAATATTATTATTGAAGAAACAAAATAAATGAATGCAGATTCGGATATTTTATTTAAAAAGTCAAGTTGAAAAAATATAAGAAAAAAGCCAAAGAGCCCAAGAATTATTTTTATTTCTCTTTGAAATTTATCATGAAAATGATAATATGATAATTCCTCTTTAAAAGAAGAAACTAAAACAATTGCTGATAAAATGATTAAAATTGTGTATTTTATAAAAGGATTTATGTTGGAGATCAAGCCGTAAAATATATATGAAAAGGAGTAAAGCAGAATATAAAAAATAGATAGCCTGTTAATCAAATAAAAAATTTTCATTTTACTCACCTTCGAAATATGTTTCAATTTGCTTTGTTATTTTTTCTGTATTTTGATGACTTAAAGTTATTAAAACTACCTTTTGATAAAATTTTATAAGATTATTAATTGGGTTTACATATTCATCTAAAATTAGAGGAGTTATTACTACTATGGTTGTATTTTTGATGGAATTTTTGCTTTCAATAATATCCTCAAAGGGGCAAAATATGCTGTAATCTATTCTGCCAAGAGCTTCTAAAATCTTTAACCTATGGCTAAGGCCAAGCCCTGTATTATGTAGTGTGCTATTTAAAAAATTTTGGGCATTTGAAGTCAAACCATAGGGTATCTTTAGCGTTTCAAATTCGTCCACTAAGCTTCTTGCAATGGATATGCATTTTTCAATTGCTTCTCCGTCGATTCTTTGCCAAAAGGGCTTGCAGGTTTCGATATTCAAGGCAATCAAAAGGTTGTTGTCTGTGGTATAATCGTATTCCTTAACCATTATTTTTTGTTGTCTTAAAGTTGAAGGCCAGTGGATTTGCTTTAAAGGCTCCCTTCCTGTATATTCTTTTATACCAATGTTAACCAAAGGGTCCTCAATAATCCATCTTTTTACCGATATATCCCCAGTGTATGAGCCATAGGGCGTTAGTTTTTTTATAAGATAAGGTTTAGGGATGACTACTATTTCTGCAAAGGTTTCATAAAATTGAGTCATTGTTTCAAATCCTAAAAGGTCGCCGCAGGTTAGTTCTGCGTTTTTTAATATGTATCGCCCTCGTTTTAAACATGAAACTTTAAAGGACCTTTTTACTCTTTGAAAGGGTAGGACAGACATTTTGCTTTTATAAATGCCTTTAAAATTATTTCCTTCTCCAAACTTAAATTCCTCCGGATATTCCTGGCTTATATTTAAATATGTAATAGGAAACATCTTTTTGTTTTCTATTATTGAAGTAATTTCAAATTCTTCATCGATTTCTGCAATTTCTTTGGAAAACTTTACTGAATAAAATAGGTTTTTAAAGGCGTTTTTCTTTGATAAAAGATTAATGTAAATCGCTAAAAGTATAAAAACAAATAACCATATAAACATCATTTCACCCCTAAAAATTTTCTAGAGGAACGGGAATGTTTTCAAGGATGCTGTTTATAATATAGAAGCTTTCCTTAGAGCTTTGTTTTGCTATTATTCTATGGCTTAATATATAAGGTGCAAGATATTTTACATCCTCTGGAATTATAAAGTCCCTTCCCTTTAATGCAGCAAAGGCTTGGCAAGCTTTAAAAAGTGCAAGGGTTCCACGGGGGCTTACGCCAAGTTCAATTCTGCTATCGTTTCTTGTTGCTTTTATTATGTCTAACATATAGTTTAAAACATCTTGATGTGCTTTAACTTTTATGTAGTTTTCTTTAACATATTTAATTTCATCTATACTAACTACAGCATCAAGTTCCTTTTCAAAATCTCCTTGAACAAATTTATCTATAATTTTAATTTCTTCCTCCCTTTCAGGATACCCAAGGCTTATCTTCATCAAGAATCTATCGATTTGTGCCTCAGGAAGGGGAAAGGTTCCGTAGCTTTCTACGGGATTTTGGGTTGCAAGGACCATAAATGGGGAAGGAAGTTTTAAGCTTTCACCATCAAGAGTGATTTGTTTTTCCTCCATCGCCTCCAATAGGGCAGACTGCGTCCTTGGGGTTGCCCTGTTTATTTCATCGGCAAGGATAATGTTGGCAAATAAAGGTCCCTTTTTAAGTTCAAACTTATTTTCTTTTTGGTTATAAAAGTTTATTCCCGTAAGATCAGAAGGTAAAAGGTCAGGAGTAAATTGAACCCTCTTAAAATCAAGGCCTAAAGATTTTGCAAAGGCCTTTACAAGGGTAGTTTTACCAACTCCCGGAACATCCTCTAATAGAATATGACCGGATGTAATAAAAGAAGTTATAATAAGTTCGATTTCTTTATCTTTTCCAACGATAATTTTTGATATGTTGTTTAATAATTTTTCTTTAAAGTCAACAAATTTAGTTGTTTCCATTTTTGACCTCCGCTATAATGGTTTTAATTCAATTATACAATAAAAGTCAAAAATTTTAAAATAATAGCAATATAAGAAATATTTACAATCTTTTAAGAAAGTATTATAATGATAATACGTCGAAAAAATACTCTAGGGGGGATATGATGAAAAGGCGTTTAAAAGTATGGACATCTTGGATTTTGACCCTTTTAATGTTATTTACAATCCTTGGCCCTGTTAAAGTTAGGGCAAATTCTGAGACGGTTGAACTTCAAATCCTTGCAACAAGCGACCTGCACGGAAGATTTGTATCCTACGATTATGCAACTAACACTGCAACTAAAACAGGGAGTCTTGCTCAAATTTATTCTGCAGTTAAAAAATTTAGAGCACAAAATCCAAATACTATTCTTGTAGATAACGGTGATACGATTCAAGGCAATTCAAATCAGCTATTTAACAATTCTGAAAAGCACCCAATGATCGTTGCAATGAATGAAATGGGATATGATACTTGGACATTTGGAAATCATGAATTCAACTATGGAGTTCCAACCCTTGAAAAGATAGCATCTCAATTTAAAGGAAAGGTGCTTTGTGGAAACGTATATAAACAGGATGGAACAACATTAGGAGCACCCTATGCTATAATCGAAAAGGGTGGAGTAAAAGTTGGTATAGTTGGTATGGTTACTCCGCATATTACAAAATGGGATGCGGAAAATCTAAAAGGCTATACCGTTACAAATCCGATCGAAGAGACTAGAAAAGTTGTAAATAAAATTAAAGACCAGGTTGATGTTATTATTGCAGTTGAACATATGGGACCAACACCAGAGTATGGCAACGACGGTGCAGATGAGCTTGCAAAGGCAGTTCCGGAGCTTGCTGCAATAGTTGCAGGTCATGCCCACATGAAGGTTGCTAAAAACGTTGTAAATGGCGTTGTAATTACTGAACCTGCAAATAATGGCTCGCAGCTTGCGAGAATAACAATTAAGCTTACAAAGAATGCAAATGGAAAATACACAATTGCTGATAGAAATACAGACGTAAATTCAGAATTAATAGATATTTATACAGGCTCTTCATCAGCACCAACAGTAGTTTATGATGAAGATAAGGAGCTTTATGAAAAGTTAAAGCCATATCATGAAATTGCCCTTGCTGATGCAAATACTATTATTGGTCAGCTTGTTGGCGGAGATTTAGCACCAGCCGATGAAATTAAGGGAATTCCACAGGCACAGCTTCAACCAACAGCAATGATAGAGCTCATTAATAAAGTTCAGATGTATTACGGAAAAGCCGATGTTTCAGCTGCAGCTTTGTTTAATTCTAAATCCAATATTAAGGCTGGGCCGATCAAAAAGTCCGATACATCATTAATTTATCAATACGACAACAGCCTATATGTTTTAAAGATAACTGGAAAACAGCTTAAAAAATATATGGAATGGTCAGCAAGCTATTACAATACCTTTAAACCAGGTGACCTTACGATTTCATTTAATCCTAACATTAGAATATACAACTATGATATGTTCTACGGAGTAAAATATGAAATAGATATTTCAGCAGAACCAGGGAACAGAATAAAGAATTTAAGATACATGAACGATACTCCAGTTAAGGATGATGACATTATTAGGCTTGCTGTAAATAACTATAGAGCAAATACTCATCTTTTAAATAAGGATACAGGTCTATTTAAGGGTGAAAATGTTGAGGTTGTATTTAATTCAGAAGTTGATATGAAGGATACTCCACAGATTAGAGAAATGATTGCAAAATACATAAAGGAAGTGAAGGGTGGAGCAATCTATCCAGAATGCAGCAATAACTGGAAAATAATAGGCTATAGCTGGGATAAGGAAAAACACGATAAAGTTGTTGAACTTGTAAATAGCGGTAAGATGAGTCTTCCAACTTCTGCAGATGGAAGAACACCAAACGTAAAATCTGTTACTTGGGACATGGTTCCAGACCTTTCAAGAACAATTGAAATAGTATCCTTCAATGACTTCCATGGTGCATTAAAGACAGAAGGAAAGAACCCTGGTGCTGCGAAACTTGCAACAGCAATCAAGGATATCAAGAAAAATAATCCAAATACTATAGTTGTTGCAGCAGGAGATATATATCAAGGTTCAGCGATGTCAAACCTTTTAAAAGGAAAACCAGTTTCAGAGATGCTAAAGAATTTAGGAATAGTAGCATCTGCTGTTGGTAACCATGAATTTGATTGGGGATTGGATTTAATTCCAAAGTGGGCAGAAGAAGGTGGATTTGACTTCTTAGCAGCAAATATTATTGATAAGAATACTGGAAAACCAGTTTCATGGACAAAACCATATAAATTTATCACAGTAAATGGCGTAAAGATAGCTTTCCTTGGGCTTGCAACACCAGAGACTGCATTTAAGACAAAACCTGAAAACGTTAAGGCCCTAATATTCGCAGATCCAGTAAAGACGGCTGAAGAGTGGGGATATCTACTTAAGAACGGTTATGTTCCAGAAGGAAAGGCAGATATTTTAATTGCATTAACTCATCTTGGAACAGCACAGGATTCTGCAACTAAAGCTATAACCGGTGAAGGTGCTGACCTTGCAAAGGTTAATTATATTGATGGTATAATAACAGCCCACAGCCACAATACAGTTTCAGGATATGTAAATGGTAAACCAATCGTTCAGGCATACTATAACGGAAGAACATTAGGAAAACTCACATTAAAATACAATTACTATGGATATTTAATTGGAATTGAACCATCTGTAGTTTCAGTAAGCACAACAGCAGCTGATGATGCTGATGTTAAGGCAATTTATGATAAGTATGATAAGGAGCTTGCACCAATTTTAAACGAAGTAATTGGAAAGACTGAAGTAGATTTGATACATGATAGATATCAAGGATTATCGCTACTTGGAGAATGGGTAAGCGATGTAATGAGAAAGAAGGCAGGGGTTCAAATTGGTATTACAAATGGTGGAGGATTAAGAACATCAATTCCAAAGGGAGATATAACTGTTGGTAAGATGTATGAAGTAATGCCCTTTGATAATACCCTTGTAAAGATGGAACTTTCAGGTGCTGACCTTAAAAAGGCAATAGAAAATGGTATAATGAACCAAACTGTTGGCTGGGTTCAACTTGCAGGAGTTAAAGTATATTATGATCCAAATGCAAAACAGGGCGAGAGGATAACCTCAATGAGGCTTGATGATGGGACAAAGGTAGAAATGGATAAATATTATACCGTAGTTACAAACGACTTTATGTTTACAGGCGGAGATAATTACGATTTTAAAGGTGCAAGAAATGCTGTTGATACAGGAATTCCAATAAGAGATGCCCTAATTGAAGAATTGAAGGCTGTAAAAGTAATAGCACCAAAGCAGATTGGATATTTAGTTGCAGGAGAAGATCCAATTAAGGATGAAATTAAAGAAGCTAATGAAGATAAGAAAGAAAAGCCAGTTGACAATAAACCAGTTGTTAAGCCACAGACAAAGAAATATGTTATAGTTACTGCATCTAACTTATACGTAAGAAGTTCTTATAAGAAGGAAGCAAGGGCAATAGGATCATTAAAGCAGGGAACAAAGGTTGAGGTTATAGGACAGGTTGGAAACTGGCTGAAGATTAACTATAAAGGAAAGACAGGATATATTTATAAAGCTTATACTAAGTAAAGAGGTAGCATTGCTACCTCTTTAATATTTTTTCAAGCTTTAATATATTTTTAATATACGGTTTATTTTTTGAAGTTAAAATTGTTGAAAAAAATCGAATTAAAAAATATTTTTTGAATTGAAAAATAGTTATATAAGGTGTATAATAAAATTGTTCAAACGTTTTCACAGTGCTTTTGCACTGTAGTTTTACATATTAAAATTGTCCAAGCTTATCTAAAATTAAAATTAAAAGGGGGATCTTTATGAAAAAACTTTTAAGCCTTATTTTGGCACTCACATTAGTAGTGTCAGTGTTTGCAGGCTGTGCTAAGAAGAGCGCAGAACAACCACAAGATCAAGGCAACCAACAACAGGCAGAAGAAATCAAGCCAGAAGAAGGTGCAAGCCTTGTTGTTTGGGAAAGCGACGGACCAGAAGGAGAATTCATTAAATACGCAGCAGGAGAATTTGAAAAGAAATATGGTGTAAAAGTTAAATTTGAACCTGTGGATCATACTCAAACATCAGGAAAATTACAACAAGATGGACCTGCAGGTGTTGGTGCAGATATAATTTCAGCTCCACATGACCATGTTGGTAAGATGGTTGCAGCAGGATTAATTCAGCCAAACCATAATCCTGATAGATTTAAGAATGATTTTCTTGAAGCAGCTATTAATGGTGTAAGCTTCGAAGGAACAATATATGGATATCCAACAGCAATAGAAACATATGCATTATTCTATAATAAGGACATAGTAAAGGAAGCTCCAAAGACATTTGAAGAAATTGTTGAATTTGCAAAAACATACAACAATCCAAAGGAAAAGAAATATGCATTAATGTGGGATGTTGGAAATTCATATTTCTCACATTGTTTCTTAACAGCATTTGGAGGATATGTATTTGGAAATAACGGAACAAATAAAGATGATATAGGATTAAATAATGATGGTGCAGTTGAAGGTGCTAAGTATTTTAAATCATTAAGAAATATATTTGATGTAAAACAAAAGGATGCTAACTATCAATTTATGGATGGACAATTTGCAGCAGGAAAGGCTGCTATGATAATCAACGGACCTTGGGCAGTTGCTGGATATCAGAAGGCAAAGGTTAACTTTGGAGTTGCTCCGCTTCCAACAATGAATGGAAAGCAACCAATTTCATTCTCAGGAATTAGAGGATTATATTTAAGCTCATTTACAAAATATCCAAATGCTGCAAAACTCTTCTTGGATTTTGTAACTTCAGATGAAATGCTTCTTAAGAGATTTGAAATGACAAGACAAATACCACCAGTTAAGGCATTAATGGATAAGCCAGAGATAAAGGATGATCCTATAGTTGCAGGTTTTATGGCTCAAGCACAATACTCAACTCCAATGCCATCAATACCACAAATGGCTCTTGTTTGGGAACCAATGGCTACTGCATACTCAGCTATTTGGGACGGAAAGATGGAACCAAAGGCAGCTTTAGATAAGGCTGTTCAAACAATAAAGGATGCTATTGCTTCACAAAAGTAATGCATAATTATAATTTAATGGCATGGAAGTATCCTTCCATGCCTTGTCTTTAAAATTAGGTGCTCTTTTTTAGGAGGGAAAAGAATGGAGAAGAAGAAAAAGACGATGCTTTTATCTGCGTTATTTATGGGACTAGGCCAAATATATAATAAACAGTATACAAAAGGTATAGCTTTTATGTTAATAGAGCTTATTGCATTAATTAATATACCTAAATTTTTAAAGGCTTTATGGGGATTGTATACTTTAGGTGAGGTTAAATTTCACTATGTTAATGGGAAAGCAGTTTTTGATCATTCAATTTTTTTAATGCTACAAGGATTAATTTCTGTTTTACTTTTGTTATTATTAATATTTTTATATGTATATAATATAAAGGATGCAAGGGATAATGCAGAAAAAATTGAACATAAAAAAATATCGATTCATGATAAAATAGATAAAATGTTTCCCTTTATTGTATTAACTCCCGGACTTTTATCACTTATGTTTTTAATTTTATTACCAATAATATTTACAGTTTTAGTTGCATTTACAAATTTTTCAGCACCTTATCATTTACCACCACGAAATCTGGTAGATTGGGTTGGCTTTGAGAATTTTAAAGACCTTTTTAAAATGGATATATGGAGCACAACTTTAAAAGGGACAATAAAATGGACAATAACTTGGGCATTTTTAGCTACTTTTACAAGCTATTTTGGTGGATTATTTTTGGCCATGCTAATAAATTCTGCTGAAGTTAAATTAAAAAAGTTTTGGAGAAGTATTTTTATATTGCCATACGCTATTCCAGGTTTAATATCGATGCTTGTAATGAGACTCATGTTTAGTGGACCAGGAATTATTAATGATATAATAGAAAGAATTGGATTTCCAAGGATAGATTGGTTAACTGAACCTATAAATGCAAAAATAGTTTTAGTTTTAATTAATCTTTGGCTTGGTGCCCCATACTTTATGGCTCTTATGACAAGTATTTTAACGAATATTTCAAGAGATTTATATGAATCAGCAGATATAGATGGTGCTACAGGATTTCATAAATTTTTTCACATTACATTACCTTTAGTTTTCTATTCAACTGCTCCTATGATTATTATGAGTTTCGCGTATAATTTTAATAATTTTATGTTGATTTATGCAGTTACAGATGGTGGACCAGTTAATCCTGAATACAGATATGCTGGACATACAGATTTGCTAATTTCTTGGATATATAAAATGACTCTAGATCAACAACAATATCATATGGCATCAGTTGTTACTATACTAATTTTCTTGATGATAGCACCGATCGTTGCTTTTACATTTACTAGAACAAGGTCTTTTAAAGAGGAGGATTTGATACAATGATGTTTTCTAAAGTCGAAAAAAAGGGATTGAATACTCCTTTACATAAAAAGAAAAATAGCCCCAAAAAAATTATTTTAAAAGTATTCTTATATGCTTTTTTAATAATACATTCCATTGTAGTATTATTTCCTGTTATTTGGACGATAGGTTCCTCATTAAATCCTGGTGATAGTTTATATAGTTCTACAATGTTTCCTAAAAACCCAACTTTTATTCACTATAAAGAATTGTTTACAAAAACTGATTACCCAATTTGGTATATGAATACATTAAAAATAGCCTTTATGAATATGATTTTATCTGTCATTTTAACTTCATTTACAGCATATGTATTATCAAGATTTAAATTTAAAGGCAAGAAATTAACATTAACTGCAATATTAGTACTTCAGGTATTTCCTAGTTTTTTAACGCTTACTGCAATTTATGTATTATTAATGCAATTAAATCTTTTAAATACCCATATTGGATTAGTTCTATTCTATGCAGGCGCTCAAATTCCAGGTAATACTTGGATTGTAAAGGGATATTTAGATCAAATCCCAAGAAGCTTGGATGAGGCTGCAAGAGTCGATGGGGCATCTAATTTTACAACTTTTACTAAAATTATTGTCCCACTTGCAAAACCCATTATAGTTTTCTTAGCTTTAACTAGCTTTACAGGCCCATGGATGGATTTTATATTCCAAAGACTTGTATTAAGAACTGCTGATAAGAAGACTTTAGCAGTTGGACTCTTAGAAATGGTAACAGGACAAGCTAATACAAAATTTACAACTTTTGCAGCTGGGGCGATTTTAGTTGCTATACCTATAGTTATTATATTTACATTTATTCAAAAATATATAATCGAAGGATTATCTGCAGGCGCAGTAAAAAGCTGATTAAATAGCCAACATCTTTAAGATGTTGGCTATTTTTTTAGTATCTCCAATCATAAACAGGGGTATCAATAGAACCTTGTGGATCGTTTGGAGTAGTAAAAATTCTATTAACTCCTGATTCCCAGCGAACATTTCCAGTGGAATCTTTAATTATAAATTTGAATTCAAAAGTTTTGTTAACAGGTAAGCTAACTGGTAAAAACCATTCAGGATAATTTGGACACATCATTGATTCAGTAGATTTGTTTGGATCCCAATTACCTAATTCAGGTAAATTACCAACAATGTAAACATTTTCTCCCCATTGAGTGTTTGCTCTTACATGAAATATAACTTGGACCTGATCACCTGATAGGACTTCATAATCAAATTGATTGCTTGTTTTGCCTGATTTAATTACTGTAATTTTTACAGTTCCGGGTGTTATATTGGGGACAACAGCTTTTATCATATCATAGTTGTTTGATATAACTGTAGCAATTGTATTATTAAATTTAACTGTTATATTTCCATCTAGATTTTCACCATAAATATATAATAAATTTCCAGGGCGTCCCATTGTAGAAATTACGTCCCCTATAACTGGATCCGATAAAGTTGGATTGTAACTCCATACAGATACTTCTCCAGGATTCATTGTAAATGGTCCACCCATGAGTTTACCGTTTGATATTATTAAAGTTCTCCCACCTAAGAGTCCGTTTAAATAATCGTTATAATTTCCATTAGGTATTGTTACAGGAATATCTTTATTAACATAAACACTTCTATCAGGTTGACGATTAATTGCTACAATTACTTGTTTATTGAAAAATTGTCGTTTCATTATTAATACATCATCATTAGAAAAAAGTATTTCAGTGGTTCCATATGCTATTGCGTTATTAGTTCTGCGCAAATTTGATAATATGGATATAATTTTAAAAGCTGTTGTATTTGTATCAAATGAACATGATGTTTGCATAAACATTCTTCCTGCAATATCACTGCTATTATTTGGTGTTAAATATTGTTCAGTTCCATAATAAATATTTGGTATTCCACGAGAAGTTAATAGTGCTACCAGCGCTGCATGATATACTTTTTTGTTTCTTTGGACAAATCCGAATCGAGTAACATCATGATTATCAATAAAAGTAACTGTTTGATTTTCATATTTATAGTCATTTGAAGTATATATGAGCATATTGGCAAAATCGCTCATCGGTTTGCTAAAATCACCAAATGTAGATGTTATACTTCTGAAAAATTCAAAGTCTAAATTGTTAACACCTGTTCTATCAGGGAAGGTTTTATATTCATCGTATTTAGGATCAGGTCTTCCTATAAAAAATTCACCGAAATGAGTAATAGGGCCACGTGATTCACTATCGACAGCATCCTTTAATCCTTTAACAAATGCAGGATTCATGTGTAAAGTGGCATCATGTCTTATCCCATCGATACCCTTATTTTTCCAAAACAATACTGCTTTTTCTAAATGCTTAATAACAATAGGATTTTCTTGTGAGTAATCTGCTAATGAACCAAGATCTTTATGCCTGTATCCAAATTTTGAAGTATCGTTACCTCTGTCACCTAATCCATGAAAGAATCCTTGATAATCATTGTTGGGATCTGCTAATAAATTTTCGATTTTACCATCACCATTATAGTCAATGGGTTCTCCGTCAGAATTAAAAACATAATTACCATTGCTATCTTTATCGGGCTCATATAATCTTCCATCTTCAGGCTTGAAATTATCTGTTGGGTTTTGCCATCTGCTACTATGATTAGTTACAAAATCGATAATTAATTTAATTCCATTTTGATGCAAAGCATCTCGTAAACGCGCGAAATCCTTCATTGTTCCAAAATGTTTATTAGTTGTAAAATAATTTCTTGCATGATAGCCATGGAAACTTGTCCAAATATTTATTGAGCCATCGGGTTGTTTATCGATAATTTCTGTATCTCTATTTGCATATGGTGCAGAAATCCATACAGCTGTTATTCCCATCTGTTTAAGATATGGAATTTTGTCAATTATTCCTTGAAAGTCTCCACCTTGATAAAGTTTCAAGTCATTTCCATCACCTAGTCCATCGCCGTTTTTATCATCAAAAAGTGTTGGAGAAGAAGGAATGTTATTAGAGGGGTTGCCATCAAAAAAGCGATCAGTTATTATTTGATAAATAACGTCCTTAGAAGTAACTGGACCGAGAGGAGTAGAATCAATTTGGACTGTTTGATAGGCATAAATAGATTTTGGGATATTTGACAAAACAAGGAAAGAAAAAATTGTTAATAAAATAATTACTCTTTTAAATTTTAAAATATTAATCTTCAAAAAAATCCCTCCTCAAATTCAAACGTTTTCACATATATTTTATGAAACAAATAATAAATAATTAATATATATTAACAAAAATTAATAAAAATGGTAGTTATAAAAAGATAGTAATAATAATGGTAAGTCTTAAAAATTGGAGTATTCCTTTTTCTATTGCTAAAAATATCTACTTTATGTAATATTAAATTAAAACTAAATTTTGGAGTTGGTGTTATGGGTGAAGCTTTTAAAAGAATTGAAAAAAGAATGACATATAAAGATTATCTAAATTTACCTGAGGGTGAAAGGGTTGAAATTATTGATGGCTATGTATATAACATGGTGGCACCTTCAAGAATTCATCAAGAGGTTTCCATGAACCTTTCAAGGATATTTTCAATGTATCTTTTAGGCAAAGAATGCAAGGTTTATGCAGCACCATTTGATGTAAGGCTAATAAAGGAAGGACTAAGTGAGGATGAAGTGGATACTGTTGTGCAGCCTGATCTTTCAATAATTTGTGATAAAACTAAGCTTGATGAGAGGGGTTGCAAAGGAGCACCAGAAATGATCATAGAAATTGTATCCCCATCAAGTGCATCAATAGATTATATAAAAAAATTAAACTTATATGAAAAATTTAAAGTAAAGGAATATTGGATAGTAAATCCCATTGAGAAAATAGTTATGGTATTTTTACTTAACAATAATGGAGAATATGGAAAACCTAAAATTTATGGAGAGGGAGATAAAGCTAAGGTTGAAATTTTTGAAGATTTTTATGTCGATGTTAAGGAAATATTTTTATTTTAAAGGAAGGGGAAAATGAAAAAAAGGATTTTTGAAATAGATTTTTTGAGATTTATAGCTATAATATTAATGATAATATATCATTTTGCATATGATATAAAGTATTATTGGACTCAAAACATTAATTTAGAAGGTTTGTTTTTGGGGATAATTGTAAATACTGCTCAGTTTTTGTTTATTTTTGTTTCTGGAATATCCAGCGGCTTTAGTAGAAACTCCTTTAAAAGGGGATTAAGAGTATTTGGAGTAGGAATTTTAATTACCATAGCTACTTATATATTTATAAGGGATGAATATGTAAGATTTGGGATACTTCATTTTTTGGGTGTCTGTATGATGCTATACCCTTTGCTGTCTAAACTTAATAACAGAATTCTAATTGCTTTTGCAATTATTTCTTATTATTTAGGATATATATTTAAAAATATTACCGTTGATACTTTTTTATTTGTGCCCCTAGGAGTTTGCTATAAAGGTTTTATATCTATTGATTATTTCCCTATATTTCCATACATCTCTTACTTTATTTTAGGTATCTTAGCATATAAAAGCTTTTACTCTAAAGGTAGAATTTTAATCCCTGTTAAAGGGAGATTTAAAATAGTAGAATTTATAAGCAGAAACTCACTTTTAATATACATTATCCATCAGCCAATATTCATAGGGTTAATTTATTTACTTAGGAATCTACAAAAATAGGGAGGAATATATATGATATATTTTGATAACAGCGCAACAACAAAGCCATATAAGGAAGTTGTTGATGAAGTTTTAGACTGCCTTATGAATAACTTTGGTAACCCGTCATCTGCCCATAAACTTGGAATTGAAGCGGAGAAAAAAATAAGCCTTGCAAGGGAAAAAGTAGCAAAGCTTATTAATGCAGAACCAAGTGAAATATATTTTACATCAGGGGGAACAGAGGCAAACAATACAGTTTTAAAGGGACTTTTAAAAAGAGGAGATCATGTTATAACCTCCTCAATAGAGCACAAAAGCGTAAAGGGAGCTGTAAAGCAGCTTGAGGAGGAAGGCATCGAAGCTACATATCTTCCAGTTGACAAGAATGGCATAATCGATCTTAATGAACTTGAAGGGGCAATTAAAGATAATACAAGACTTGTGACTGTAATGTATGTCAATAACGAAATAGGTTCCATACAACCGGTTGAGGAGATAATAAGGATTGTAAGGTCAAAGAGCAAAAAGGCAAGGATTCATTTTGATGCAATTCAGGCCTTAGGTAAGATAAAGATAGATGTTAAAAAGTTAGATGCTGATTTTTTATCCTTAAGCAGTCATAAAATCCATGGACCAAAGGGAGTTGGAGCTTTATTCATTAGAAAAGACCTAAGATTAAAATCCCTATTGACCGGTGGAGGACAGGAAAGGGACATAAGGTCAGGGACGGAAAATGTTCCAGGGATAGCAGGATTTGGTGTTGCGGCTGAAATTGCATATAATAATATTGATGAAAACATTAAAAAGGTTAAAGAAATAAAAAGATATTTTATAGAAAGGTTAAGGGAGATTGAAGACATCAGAATAAACAGCCCTCAAGATGACAAGCATATAGACAATATACTCAGCGTATCCTTCTTAGGGGTTAGAGGGGAAGTTCTCTTGCATGGCCTTGAGGATTATGAGATATATGTATCGACAGGTTCTGCATGTTCCCAAAAAAGAACGGGACAGAAAAACTATGTGCTTCCTGCTATAGGACTAACTGACAGAGAAGTTGAAGGGACAATAAGATTTAGTTTTTCTCATGTGAATGAAATGGAGGAAGTAGATAAAACCATTGAGGCACTAAGGAACTTGTTAAAATTTTTAAGGAGGTTTAAAAGATGAAAAAGCTTCTTGTAAAATACTCAAGCGAAATAACTCTAAAGGGACTTAACAGAAAATCCTTTGAGGATCTTTTAATAAAGAACATAAGGCAAAGAATAGGAAAAGATGCAAATATTATAAAGGAATCTGGAAGAATCATAATTGAAAACTATACCGATGATACAGTTGAAAAAATAAGAAAGGTGTTTGGAGTATTAGGGGTAGCTGAAGCAACAGTAGTAGAAAAGGATATTGATAAAATCTGTCAATCTGCAGTTGAACATATGAAAAATTTAAATTTCAAAACCTTCAAGGTGGAATGCAAAAGACAGGATAAAAGCTTTCCTATAAATTCATTAGAGCTATCCAAAAAGGTTGGAGGGGCAATATTAAAAAATATAAAGGATATATCCGTTGATGTTCACGATCCGGAAGTTACTTTAATGATAGAAATAAGAAAGGATGCATATATTTATACAAACTACTTAGAAGGCCAGGGCGGTATGCCTTACAAAAGTGCAGGAAAGGGAGTTTTACTTTTATCCGGTGGAATCGACAGCCCGGTTGCAGGGTATATGCTTGCAAAAAGAGGACTTGAGATTGTAGGCGTATACTATCACAGCCATCCATATACGAGCGAAAGGGCAAAGGAGAAGGTAATAAGCCTTGCAAAGAAGCTTTCTGAATATACAGGGTCCTTTAAGCTTTATATTATTCCCTTTACAAAAATCCAGATGGAGATAATTGAAAAATGTCGTGAGGACGAACTTACAATAATAATGAGAAGATTTATGATGAGTATTGCCGAGGAAATAGCAAAAAAAGAAGGGGCCCTTTGCCTTGCAACTGGAGAGAGCTTAGGACAGGTTGCAAGCCAGACTTTAGAGAGTATGTTCGTTACAAACAGCGTAGTTTCAATGCCGGTATTTAGACCTCTTGTTGGAATGGATAAGGTGGATATAATGGACATTGCAAGGGACATAGGAACATATGATATTTCGATACTTCCGTATGAGGACTGCTGCACTATTTTTGTTCCGAAACATCCAAAAACAAAGCCAAGACTTTCGGATATTGAAAAATCAGAAGAGGCATTAGAGATTAGAGAACTGATTGATGATGCTGTTAATAATGCTGAGATTATAAACATTTAGGAAATTACAGTAAAAAACTATCAAAGGCAAAAATAAATAAAAAAAATCCCGGGGGGATCCCGGGTTGATTGGGTAAATGGGTTGGGGTTTTTTTGTTGCCGCAATTATATTATATCACCATTTTTGATTTTGTGTGTTAAGATTTTGTAAAAATCAGCAGTTTTTTGACGAATAATGTAGAAAAATATTCGACATAAAGTAGTATTATATAAAAAATATATAGTATACATTAAAGGAGAGGGTCGAATGAAGGAATTTTTGACTTTAGGAATTGAAACAAGCTGTGATGAAACTTCGATAGCTGTTGTAAAAGATGGAAGATATGTTTTATCAAATATTATTTATTCCCAAATAGATATCCACAAAAAATTTGGAGGGGTAGTTCCTGAAGTTGCATCAAGAAAGCATGTTGAGATAATAAGCCTTATAATGAAGGAAGCTCTTGACAAGGCAAATGTCTCATTAGATGATATAAATTTAATTGCTGCAACCTATGGACCAGGATTAGTTGGAGCTCTATTAGTAGGATTATCCTTTGCTAAGGGCCTTTCTTTTTCGACAAAAAAGCCCTTTATTGGAGTAAATCACATAGAGGGACATATCTGTGCAAATTACATAGAACA
Organism: Caloramator sp.; assembly: GCA_026416875.1. GTDB lineage: Bacteria > Bacillota > Clostridia > Clostridiales > Caloramatoraceae > Caloramator. The sequence continues at coordinate 14,112 of JAOAEI010000008.1, read as the reverse complement.
TAAAGATTTAGAACCACCGTTTTTATGCCTTGTGGTATCGGGAGGTCATACCCATCTTGTTTATGTTAAGGATTATGATTCCTATGAGATATTGGGAAAAACAAGGGATGATGCTGCAGGGGAGGCTTTTGATAAAATAGCAAGAGCTTTAGATTTAGGATACCCAGGTGGCCCTTTAATAGATAAATTAGCAAAAGAAGGCGATGAGGATGCAATTGATTTTCCAAGGGCATATTTAGAGGAGGATTCCTTTGATTTTTCCTTTAGTGGATTAAAATCAGCAGTTTTAAATTACTTAAACAAAATGAAAATGCAAGGGGCAGAAGTTAAAAAGGAAGATGTAGCAGCAAGTTTTCAAAAGTCTGTAGTGGAGGTATTATCAAATAAGACAATTTGGGCAGCAAAGAAACTTAAAATAAATAAAATCGCCCTTGCAGGCGGAGTTGCAGCAAACTCAAGACTGAGGAAAGAACTTGAAGTTTTAAGTAAAAAAAATGGATTTAATTTTTACTATCCTTCCAATATACTATGCACAGATAATGCAGCTATGATAGCTTCAAGTGGATATTTTTCATATAAGAGTGGTAGAGAGTCACGACTTTCCCTCAATGCATATCCAAATTTAAAAATTGGGGAAAGAATGTAGAAAATTGTTAAAATCACATTAAATTTTGTGGACAAGATGTTAAGAGTGTTAAAAAACAGATGTGGATAATGTGGAAAATCCTCTTATGTCCTTTGATTTTTAAGGAATTACAATGTGGATAACCCTGTGGATTGTGTGGATAATTTACATAATATTTTTATTTTTTACCGATTTGTACAAAATGTCTATTGATAACATTAGGGAGTTACTAGTAAAATATTTGTAGAAGTTTGTAGAATTAGGAGGAATTTATGAATCTTGATAAATACTTCAAGGATGGGGTTAGATATCATTTAATTTCATCAGATGATGATAATGTTGTCGATATTATAGCTTTATATTTTGATTGGGCCCTTAGAAATAATAAAAAGTGTATTTTTTATAGGCATGATCAAAATATAAATGAGATAGAATTTTTCTTAGAGCAGTGTGGACATAATTTTAATTCCTTGGTAGAAAGTAAAAGGCTTGTTATTGATTCTGCCTATGATTATTTCGTTGATAAAAAGGTTTATATAAATACAGAGCTTTTAGAAGATACTATAAAATCTGCTTTAGATGAGGGATTTTCTGGAGTTGCTATTGTGGCAGATCGAGAGTGCTTTTTTGAAAGCGAATATGCAGAGGATGTATTGTATTCTTATGAAAAGAAACTAGATAATATATTTAAATCCTATCCTGTATCTGCCCTTTCAATATATAATATCGACAAATTTGGTGTAGATGGATTTTTTGCTATTACTCACTTAAATCCAAATTTTATATACAAGGTTATTAATGAAATATTTGTTCATAATAAGGAAATTGTAAGTTTTTCCTATGAGGAAACTTTGGGTATAGTTTATACTTTTTTAAAGCGAAGGGAAAAATCAGTAAGGGAAAATAAGATATTTGGATTTATAAGTGATTTGGCTACAGAAATTTCATATAAAAGAGATGAAAGGGAGATAATCGAAACAACCTTGAAATATATATGTAACACTAATTATGCTTCCTTTGGACTTGTAGATTTATCACCAAACTTTGAACAGGTTTGTAATGTTATAGCTTACAATGTTCCTGAAAAGATGATCGAAGTTTATTATACTCAAGGAATAAAGAACAAGATACAAAAATATTTTGATAAGGTAAAATATATACTATTTAATTCACAGGAAGTAGAAGAAGGTTTTAGAGAAATATTGAATATGTATAATATATTTACCTTTGCAATTTTACCTATAAAATATAATGATTTTAATTTTGGCTATTTATGGCTGGCTTCAAGGGATGCCAATAATACATTAAACGAAAATGCAGAGTTTTTATATAAAGTATGTCAAACAGTTGCTAAAATGATACTTCAATTTAAAAATTACAAAAAAATTCAAGATGGGATGCTCCTTGCCAGCAAACTTCAAGCCTTAGGGGAGCTTACAGGAGGAGTTGCCCATGAATTTAACAATATTTTAACTCCGATCCTTGGATACGTTCAGGTTCTTAAAGAAAAAATTGATAATAAAGAGCTTATTAAGTATTTGGACATGATAGAGGAAAGCGCAAAGGATGGAGCTAAAATAGTAAAAAGAATACAGGAGTTTTCAAGTAAAAAGAATAAATCTATTGAATATGTCGATATCGATAAGGCTATTATCCACTCAGTAGAGATAACTAAACCTAAATGGGCCTATGAAGCACAGATTGAGGATAAAAAAATAGATGTTTTATTAAATTTAAAATCAGGTGCTTTTGTTGAAGGTATAGTTACAGAGGTAAGGGAAGTTTTTGTAAACTTAATTTCAAATGCTGTTGATGCAATGCCCAATGGAGGAAGGATTGATATAAATTCCTATAATGAGGATAAATATGTTGTAATAAAAGTTAAAGACAATGGAATAGGAATGAATAAAGAAATCCTGTCAAGGATATTTGAGCCCTTCTTTACAACAAAAAATGAGAGGGGTAACGGTTTAGGACTTCATATTGTTTATAATATTATAACTTCTATGAATGGAACGATAGAGGTTGAAAGTAAAGAAAATTACGGTTCTGAGTTTACAATAAAACTACCTATAAAGGAGATTACAGTAAAGGAAAAAACGAATACATTAAGTTTTAATAATAGTAAAAACTTAAAGATATTGATTATTGATGACCAGGTCCATGTTGCAAATGCTGTCCATGAGATGCTAAGTTCGTTAGGACATGATTGCTTGATTATAACGGACAACGGAGAAATAGACCATATTTTAAAATCAAAAAGCTTTGATGCTGTTATTTGTGACCTTGCAATGCCTGGAATAACAGGAGTTGAAATAGCTAAAAAAATTAAAGAAAAATATCCTAAAACCTTCTTTATTCTTATGACGGGCTGGCTAGGTAAGTTAAAGGAAGAGGATTTAAGTTATGTGGATGAAATAATGCAAAAGCCCTTCTCAATTGATGAGTTAAGAAAGGCTTTAGAAAAGATACAGGCTGTCCAATAAATAGGACAGCCTATATTTGATTTATAAGTTCTTCCCATTTATTATAAAGTTCAGCTAAAGTATGTTTACTCCTATTTAATTCTTTTGTAACCTCGATAACTTTTCCCGAATTAGAGTAAATTTCCTCTTTACAGAGAAGTTCTTCAAGGCTCTTTATATGATTTTCTATTTCTTCTATTTTTGCTTCAGTTGATTTTAATTCTTCCTCAAGTGCCCGTTTTTGCTTTTTTATTTCGTTTAGTTTTTTTCTTTCTTCTTTTATCTGTGTTTTGGTTTTTCCTTGGGTAAAAATTATATCTTCATCTTTAGAGTTTTTCTTTTGAAGGTAATAATCGAAATTTCCTAAGTATTCATATATAGTTTCTCCATTAAACTCTATTATTTTTTCGAATATCTTATTTAAAAAATACCTATCGTGGGATACTGCAAATATAGTTCCATCATATTCTAAAAGCGCCCTTTCAAGGGCTTCCCTTGAAAATATATCAAGATGGTTTGTAGGCTCATCAAGGAGAAGGAAATTAGGCCTTTTCAGCATTATTTTTAGAAGAGATAATCTTGCCCTCTCACCACCAGATAGGGATGAAACGGGTATAAATACATCATCTCCTGTGAATAAAAAAGCAGCAAGATAATTTCTAACCTGAGATGTTGTAAGGTCGGGATATTCGTCCCAAACTTCTTCCAGGACGGTTTTTTCTAATGACAGATTACTTTGCTCTTGATCATAATAACCTATGTGAAGGTTTTTTCCAAGTTTTATAAAGCCTCCATCATAGTTTTCTAAACCGCATATTATTTTAAAAAGGGTTGTTTTACCTTTACCGTTAGGACCTATTAGGGCAACCCTTTCTTTACGCTTAATGCTGAAGGAAATGTTTTCAAATAAAACTTTATCATAGGACTTTTTTAAGTTTTCAACTGTCAAAACGTCAAATCCGCTGTTTATTTTTGCTTCAAATTTTAATTTTATGCTTTTCTCAGCTAAATTGGGCTTTTCAATTCTTTCTATTTTATTTAGCATCTTTTCTTTGCTTTCAGCTTGTTTTATGCTCTTTTCCCTGTTAAAGGAGCGAAACCTTTCTATCATTTCCTCAAGACGCCTAATTTCCTTTTGCTGAAGTTCATAGTCTTTAATTTTTTCTTCAAGTCGCTTTTGCCTTTCGTTAATAAAAAATGTGTAATTTCCGTTGTATTCTTCTATAAATCCATCTATTAATTCAAAGGTTTTGCTTGTAACCATATCTAAAAAGTATCTGTCGTGGGATATTACAATGCAGCTTCCCTTAAATTCTTTTAAAAAATTTTCTAAAAATGAAATAGCATCTAAATCAAGATGGTTTGTAGGTTCATCAAGTAGCATAATATCAGGTTTTTTAAGTAGTAGCTTTGCTAAAGAAAGTCTAGTTTTTTGCCCACCAGAAAGGTGGATTACTTTCTTATCAAAATCCTCTTGTTTTATTCCAAGCCCAGTTAAAACTTTTTTTACTTCGCTGTCTATAGCATATCCGTTTAAACCTTCGAACTTTTCTAATAAACTTCCATATTCCTCAAGGAGCATATTGTGTTTTATAGAATCAGTTTCTTTAGAAATAAGGATTTCAAGTTCCCTCAATCTTTTTTCGATTGACTTTATGTCATCAAAAACACTTATAGCTTCATCAAATACAGTATTTTCTTCGTTAAATTCTATTATTTGTGATAAAAGCCCTATGGTTTTGCCACTGCTTATAAAAACCGAGCCGCTATCTGGTTCTAGCCGTTTTGATAAAATTTTAAACAAAGTTGTTTTTCCTGCACCATTTTTGCCTACAAGGCCTACTTTTTCATTCTCTTCTATTTTAAAGCTTATATTTTTTAAAATAACATCCACACCATAAGATTTTGAAATATTTTGTGCCTCTAAAACTACCATATTTTCACCTCAGCCTTCATAAGGTATTTTACAACATATAAGGTATCTTTTCAAATTAAACAATTTGCTATATAATTAAATAAAAGTGCTATAATTTTTAGAATTATGTGTTAAATTATAAACAATAGGTTAGGTGATGATATGGGAAAAAAAACGATGATTTCTATGGCTGTTGTTAGAAGGTTGCCTAAATATTATAGGTATCTTGGGGAACTTTTAAGAAATGATGTAGAAAGGATTTCCTCAAAGGAGCTCTCAGAAAGAATAGGTTTCACAGCATCCCAAATAAGACAGGACCTTAATAACTTTGGAGATTTTGGACAGCAGGGTTATGGATATAATGTAAGAGCATTATATGAAGAGATAGGAAAAATTTTAGGACTTAATAAACATTATAATACGGTTATTGTTGGTGCAGGTAACATAGGTCAGGCAGTTGCAAATTATACAAATTTTGAAAGGCTTGGATTCCATCTTTTGGCTATTTTTGACAGAAATCCTAAGTTAATAGGAATTAGCATCAGGGATAAGGTTATACAGGATGTTGATAATTTAGAGGAGTTTTTAAAGAGCAACCACGTTGATATAGGAATTATATGCGTTCCAAAGGAACAGGCTCAAAAGATAGCGGATATTTTCGTAAGGTGCGGTATTAAGGCTATTTGGAATTTTGCTCCAACCGACTTAAATGTTCCGGATGATGTTATAGTCGAAAATGTCCATTTAAGTGAAAGTTTATTAACATTAAGTTATAGACTAAATGAGGCAGAGCTTTTTAAGGAAAAAATTGGGCGTTGATTGCCGCCCAATTTTTTTTTATAATAAATTTAACTAATTGTCGAAAAATTGCATCTTTAAGGGGGATGTAGCACTTGAAAAAATTTAGGGTGTTAATAGTTTTATTTATTCTTTTAACAATAATATTTTTTCAATTTAACGACATAAAGATAAAAGCATCGACTTTTAAGCCATATCAAATGCAGGTGGTTTCAAATTATGTAAATATTAGAAAATTTCCAAGCTTAAACTCAAAGATAGTAGGAAAATATACTAAAGGGACAGTATTTACCGTTATAGGAAAGTCAGGAAGTTTTCTTAAAACTAATAAAGGATATGTTTATAATAGTTCAAAATATATTAAAATATATTCGTCAAATAATGGACAAGCATTTAAAGGCTATAAAGTTGTAATCAAGGCTCCAACATTAAATATTAGAAAGTTACCTTCTCTTAGCAGCCCCATTGTAGGGAAGTATTATAAAGGTAATATTGTAACGATTATAGGAGCGTCAGGGAACTTTTTAAGGACAAATAAAGGATATATTCATAAGGATTATGTTGAAGTTTATACTCCAAATAGAGATGAAAACCCATTGGTTGGAAGATATATTAAAATAAAAGAAGATATATTTATGTTAAAGGAAACTGATGGAACTTTGAGCGATAGGCTGCTTTTAAAGGATGAAACTTATAAAATTCTTGGAGTAGAGGGCGACTATTATAAAATAATAATGGGGAGTTTAGTTGGGTATATCCATAAGGATAATGTTATATTATTAAATGAAGTCCCAAATAAAAAAATTACTCTAGCATGGCAGTATGTTTACGATTATAAAAGGAATATTTATACCTATGATGAAGACACGGATTACGTAAATATAAAATCTTCCCAAATAGGCCTTGATGTTTTGTCGCCAACTTGGTTTGATATTGAAGGGGATTATAAAGATCCAGCAAATATTTATGTAGTAGATAATGCTAGCTCAGAATATGTAAAACTAGCCCATAGAAATGGATATGAAGTTTGGCCAAGATTTGCGGAGTTTGATGCAGAAAGGGCTTATGTTGTATTTACAAATCCAACGGTAAGAAAAAGGGTAGTAGATAGAATAGTATATCTTGCAAAGTATTATGATGTGGATGGCATAAATATAGATTTTGAAGCATTAGGTATGAAAAACAAAGACCTTTTTACTGATTTTGTAAAGGATTTATCAACTGAACTTAAAAAATATAATATGGTCGTGTCGGTGGATGTAACGAGGATTTCAAGTTCTGATACCTGGTCAAGGTGGTATGATAGACAAGCTTTGATAAATTATGTAGACTATATGATTTTGATGGCTTATGATGAGTTTGTAGCTGAATCAAAAACCCCGGGTTCTGTAGGTTCTTACCCTTGGGTTAAGTCATCAATTGAAGAATTTTTAAATTTAGGCATTCCTAAGGAAAAGTTGATACTTGGCGTTCCTTTTTATTTAAGGCTTTATAAAACCGTTACGATAAACAATCCCTATGATACTATAGCTATAACTTCTTCAAACGTTCCTATATATGTTAATCCAAACACAAGTAGCATTAAGATTACCATTACAACAAGGGGTAATTCATATAAACTACTTGAAGAACTTACAAGCTGGTATAAAGTAGATGTTGATGGGAAAATAGGATATATTCAAAAATCCTATGCGATGAAAATACTAGCCAATAAGCCAACAGATGTTGTAGTGTCCTCTCAGGCTATAGCGACTCAGAAGGCCTACGAATTAATGAATCAATATAATGGTAAGGTTTACTTTGATAATAGAGCCAAACAAAATGTTATCGAGTATAACTTAGAGGGATACAAATATATAGTTTGGCTTGAGGATGAAACATCAATGGCTTGGAGAATTGATTTTATAAGACAGTATGATTTAGCTGGATGCGGAGCATGGAGCCTTGGATGGGAGAATAGAAGTCTTTGGAATATTATAAAAGAGAAGCTTAAATGATTTAGTATTATAAATGGAAAAACTTTTTGATTAAGCCCTTTGAAGGATTTGTGATTTATGATACTAACTGGATATCATTTTTAATCCTTCAAGGGCTTTATTTACGTATGTTTTTTCGATTTAAAAAATTCTTTTGAAAAATGTAAAAATTTTGAAACTAATTTCAAGTTGGAAAATTATTTAGTATCGTCAAATGTTAAAGTTTTAATAAATTCAACTTTTGTGTTGTTAAATTTTAATGATTCGTTGCTATTTAAAATAAGTGGTTCAATGGAAAACAATATATATTTATCATTATCTTTTATAAAATTATATTTATAAAATATTTCTACGTCTTTTCCATCTGATTTTTGAACACGTTTTACAAAAACATGTTTAAATTGTGTATTTTGATTTGATACAGGTGCATCATCGTAAATTTTTGATACTTTTATAAATATTGGATTATAACCAATTGTGTTTATTTTTGAAGATTCATAGATTATTTTTGCAATTTTTTCGAATTCTTTTGGATTTAATTCTATCCAATCGACTTCTGAAAAATGTTTGTTTGTGACTGAATAAACCAAATCATCATTTGCATATACAACTATTCCTTCTTTATAAAAACTTTGGAAATAATCTGATAAATATTTTTTTGTTTTTTTCATAAATTCAGAATATGGTATTTTTAAATTATTTAACTCATAAATACTTTTTTCTATTTCTATAACTGAATCCAATAAATATTTATCATTAGTTCCTTTAAAGTTGCTTTCTTTTAATTTTATAGTTACGAGCATTAAAAGAGATATTACAACAACTAAAAAAGCAGTTAAAATTTTTTTCAAAATTACCCCTCCCATATTTAAAGTTATTTATAGTCTATTACAAAACCCTAAGATTAAGAAAATTTAAGGGTTTGCAAACATCTATTTGAAGGATATCCCCCACCTTTTATCGAATTATTTATTATCACTAAACACACCAAATAAAGGAGGGGATATCCTTGCAAACTAACCAAATTAGTCTATTTGATCTGTGTTCTGATTTAGACTCTTTAATCGTTAAAGATAAACCTCTTCTTTTTAAACTCTTCGAACAATATATCGATTTTTCTCAGTTAATCCCTCAATCCTTCTTCAACCATTACTATAAATCTACTAGTCATCCTCATGAATATAAGCTCTCTTCTATGATTGGCGCTTTTGTCCTTAAAAAGCTTCTTGCTATCCCTGATACTTCCTTATTGATTAACTTGCTTCATCTTTCTGATGATTTTAGAAAATTTTGTGGCTTTTCTTCTGTCCCATAGCTTTTCAATTTTCTCGCTTTAAATCTACTTTCCTTAATGACCTTGAACTCCTTTTTAAAAACTTAGTAGATTTAACTGAACCTATCTGCCATAAAATCAATTCTCAGCTCGCTAATATCCTTATTGCTGATACTACCGGCATTGAAGCCTATGTTAAAGAAAACAATCCTAAGTTTTATGATCCTCTACTAAGAAAAGCTAAACTTTCTAAATCTAATCCTGATTTAGATATCCATTCTTTCTCTGCTTTTCATATGCCAAAATCTTCTTCTGCTAACCCTGATATTAAACTTTCTTATATCAATGGCCATTTCTGTTATTCTCTTAAAGATGCCTTCATTACTAATGGCCTTGGAGTTATCCGTCATATTGATTTCTATGATTCTAATATTGATGCTTCATCTAATCCAATGAAGTCTAAAGATAATTATGATTCTAAAACTTTAATACCTGTTCTTAAAAATTTTTTCTCTTATCATCCTAACTTCTCTTAAAAATTCTTTATCGGTGATGCTGGATTTGATTCCTATGATAATTACAAATTCCTCTACAATGATTGTAAAATGATTCCTATCATCCCTATTAACCTAAGAAATTCTCACAAAAAACGTCTTCAGCCTTTTATTAACGAAAACAGTATTCCGTCTTGCCCTAAAGATGCCTCTCTCCCTATGAAATTCTATGGCATTAGTCAAAAAAAACATCGAATCCGTTTAAAATGGGTTTGCCATAAATCTAAAAGAGTTAAAATCAATGATAAATTGTGTCGTAAAACCTTTTGTAGTTCACCTTGCACTAATTTTTCTTGTGGTAGAATTTATCACGTTTACTTAGGCGATGATTACAGATACAATTCAATAATCCCTAGAAATTCAAAGCAATGGGATAAGCTATACAATATTAGAACAATCATTGAAAGAACTATGTTTATTTTTTTTAAACATCCTTTAGGCCTATATTACAACAAGATAAAAAATACTAAATACCTTAAGGCCAAAATTTTACTTTCCGGTATTACTCAACCTCTAGTTTTAATTCTTGCTGATAAACTTGATGAAAAGGCTAATATTCTTTCTATAAGAGATTTTATAGCTTAATATTTTATTCCTCTTAGATAAAACTTAAAAAAGTAAAGTTTTATCTTTAGGAGGTCGTTTTTTGTTTTTTAAATATCCATTTATCAAATCCTAAACTATGCCTTCCTTTATCTGCTATTTCGTTTCTTTAGTGTATTTTTGTTTTTACTATTTTTTACTTCCTCTTTAATTAGTTTTGCAATTTACTATTGAAATTATTTTTACATTAGTATTATATTTTTACCAATATTATACAATTTCCATAATTTGTATTCAAGTAAATATTATTTCTAAAATTAAAATAAGTTATAAAATTTTAATTTAACTTATAAAATTTAATAGGTTATAAATTTAAGGAGGGATGAGTGGTAAAAAGAAGAAGTTTGTTTATTGTTTATTGCTACTTAATGTATTTAACATTCTTTCAGGTTCAAGCATATGCGTTTAATGAAAATGCATTTAAAATTCAACCAGAAGTAATTATATATTGTTGGAATAGTCCAAGTGGTTATCACGAAGGAGTTGCAAAAGAATCTTTTTGCAGATTTTTTGATGAATCGGTTTTCCCATATCAAAAAATATATGTAGAAGGATGCAAAGATGGTGAACCAGGATATGTTAAATGGGAATGTGTTTGGTGTCAAAAAACGATATATATTGATTCATGTATTGGTAGTTATAGAGGTCATTATATCTATTCTTCTGATGTTCACTATATTAAAGATTGTGCAGTGTATCATGCATGTGTTTTACCTAGTTCTATAAACTATACAAACATCAATCTTCCTGATTGGATATTTATTAGATAATATAAAAATTAATCTGAAATGATATGATATATTTTACCATGATGCACTTCATGATCAATTTTTAAATTAAAGCATTTACAATTATCGTTAATCTAAGACCAGGTTTGCCTGGTTTATTTTTTTGTCCTAAGGTATAATAAGGAAGAAGAAATGGCTTAGAGGTGATGATATGGATATAAGAAAATACGATAAGGGTTTGTTTATAGAAAATGCAGTAGATTTTGAGCCTGAACATATATTTGAATGTGGGCAATGTTTTAGATGGAATAGGTTTGAAAATGGATATATAGGGATTGCCGCGGGTAGGGTAGCTTATGTTTATAAGAAGGACGATAACGTTTACATAGAGGGAGGAAAGGAAGAGGACATAGAATTTTGGAGGAAATATTTTGACCTTGATAGGGACTATGGGAAGATAAAGGAAAGACTAAAGGAGGATGAAGTTCTAAATGAGGCCGTTGAACACGGTTATGGCATCAGGATTTTAAAGCAGGAGCCTTTTGAAACTTTGATATCCTTTATAATTTCAGCAAACAATAGAATTCCAATGATAAAAAAAGCCGTTGATAATATATCAAAAAGATTTGGAAAGAAAATTATTTTTAAAGATATGGAATTTTATTCTTTCCCAAGCTTAGAGGAATTAAAGGAAGCTTCAGTAGATGAACTTGAAAAGTGTGGAACCGGTTTTAGGGCAGTTTATATTTATGAGGCTGTTAATAGGATATTAAAGGAAAATATAAGTTTAGATGAAATAATGACCCTTGATACAGATGCTGCACAGGAAAGGCTTTTGGAGTTTAAGGGAGTTGGCCCTAAGGTTGCTGATTGCGTTTTGCTATTTTCTATGCAAAAATATGATGCCTTTCCTGTTGATGTTTGGGTTAAGAGGATAATGCAAAAGTTTTATCTTGCCCCAGATGTAAGTTTAAAAAGAATTAGGGAATTTGGAAGACAAAGATTTGGAGATCTAGCAGGTTTTGCACAGCAGTATCTTTTTTATTATGCAAGGGAAAATAGGGTTTAATTTTTTTTAGTTTGTAAATAATTATAGATAGCATTCCAAAAGGGGGGCTATCTATGGAAAAAATTAAACTTTTAGATTCCATCTGTCCAACCAGTTTTGATTTTTATGAGGATAAAATATATTATTTCGATAAACCCAATAAGCATGAAGGTTTGTTTTGCTATCAGGATGATGGGAAAAGAGTAATAGAAGAAGTCTTGGATGGTTTTGGGGTTGTAAGAAAAAATATAAGGATATTTTATAGGGTTTATGATAACAAAACAGATATTTGCTTAAAATCCGATGAAGAAAAAAAGCTGCTTCTTGATGGGACATTTTTTGACTTTCATTTTTACGGAAATTTTCTTTATTGCCTTGGCAGAGTGGCAGATATCTCTGTAATCAAGGTTTTAAATCAAAATCTTAATGAGGTTAAAAATATTTATATTGCAGATCTTCTTTTTACAAGCACATTTTTAGTTAAAGAAAATTATCTTTACATAGCTGGCTTTGATAGGGAAAATAATTTTAAGGTTATAAAGATAAACTATTTTGGTAAAAGGATTGAAGAATGGGACATTAATTATAAAAGCAGGGATGAAATTATTGCAAAGATTTTTATTATTAAAAATAATTTTATCCTTCATGTTACTGGGAAAAAGGATAAAATGTTAATTTATGATTTTGAAGGAAAAAGGTTAACTATAATTTATTCTCAAAAATTTGGATTCGATGCCTTTGTGGATGTTCAAGTTTATGATGATAATATTTTTATATTAAATAAGGATACAATTTATGGGTTTAAGTTGGATGAGTTTATATATGTAAAGGAATTGCTGTGGAATAATCTTCAAATAGATATTTTAAAATACAAATATCTTTTATATTCGGTGGGACTAAGAAGGGACTTTATTATTGATTTTTCGCTTTCATTGATAAATTCTTTTATTGTTGTATTAGTTACCCACCAAAGGGATTTTGAATTATTTTTATCCCTCTTTGGAATAAATTATTTTATAATTTCAAACATATTAAATTTTACTCAGCTCTTCTTTAAGGATGAAAGAATAGACAGGATCTTAGAAATATTTAATTACAATACCAACTTAACGCTGGTTCCCTTTTCTTTTTTTATTTATTTTTCTTCAATTTTCAATTTATATTTTGAATTAAAATGGCAAATATTAATAATGTTGTTCTTCTTGGTATTAGCAGACTCTTATATATGCTGGAGCATAAAGGGCAAAAAATTTGATTATGCTGTTGAGCTTTTAGAATATAAAAATGAAGGATTAAGGCTCTATATCATGGATAGAATTGAAGAGCTTTTGAAGTTAGGGAAAAATAAAGTTTCAATTTCTATTACTATCGATAAACTAAATTCAGACATTTTAAAGAGATACCAAAAAACACGAAAAGTAATTCTTAATGATGGATTTAGTTATCAAATCAATGACGGCACTATTAACTCTATCATTGATTTTTCTAAAAGGGATATTAGATATTCAAGATTTTCTATACTGATGGATTATTTTAGCTATATAAGAAACTATACTAAAATAAATGAAATCAAAATATTACCAGAAAAAGAGAAAGATGAAGAAAATCAGTGAAATAATTAGATAATTTAATATAATTTCTTATTAAAGCATATTTTAATAAAATGCCTTAATAATAGAAATTTGATAATATTATTCCAATTCTTTAATATTAAAAGTGTGATTAGCACTCAATTAAAGTGAGTGCTAACAAAGTGATTACATAGTAACCAATTTCAATTAAAATAAAAATCTACGTAAGGAGGGGTATCGATGAAACTTAGACCACTTGGTGACAGAGTTGTTATCAAGAAGATTGAAGCTGAAGAAACTACAAAGAGCGGTATAGTTTTACCAGGAAGTGCAAAGGAAAAGCCACAAATGGCTGAAGTTATTGCAATTGGACCAGATGTTAATAGAGATGACAAGGTTGTTTTAAATGTTGGTGACAAGGTAATCTTCTCAAAATATTCAGGAAATGAAGTAAAGCTTGATGGAGAAGAATACACTATATTAAATTTAAGCGACATTCTTGCAGTTATAGAATAATTAACTTGAAGGGGTGATTAGGATGGCAAAGGAAATAATG
>JAOAEI010000089.1 GCA_026416875.1 Caloramator sp. | reverse complement strand
CCTTTTTATCTCCTCAACTTTATCTTCAAGTATTTTTATAAACCCTTCGATATCCCCATCAAAGTCAGATAAGGATACCTGATAAAGGTGGTTCTCAAATCCCGTCGCTTTAAACTGTAGCGTTAGCTTGTCTATCTCCCTTGCAAGATATCTTCCTCTGTTTAGTTTTTGCCTTGTCTTTTCCGCTTCCTCAAGATTTACATTAAACTGCCTTAAAAAATCATCTATGCTCCTTTTAACCTCCTCCTTTGTGTGAAGGGTTGGATATGAAAAGGGATATATTTTAATTCCCTTTGACTTAAAAACCTCTACTAAAGATTTAGTATTAGAACAGTCACCCTCAACAACGCCTACAACCTCTCTAATTTCATTTTCTATACACGCACCGTATATCCCCTTAATCCAAGCACAAAGGCTTTTTGGGAAGCCGTCCCTTTCAGCAAGTTCAATATATTTTGAATAGTCCTTTGAGGATATAAAAATATTGTTAAGGTCAACGACCTTATATCCTGCTGCGTATAAAACTTCAATTGGAACTGTTGTCGTTATTCCTATTTTCATCTCACACCTCCAATAAAAAAAGGGGCAGACCTGCCCCTAAAATAAAAAGGGCCAAAATGGCCCTTTAGTGCTTATGCCAGCACCAGGCCCATAGTTTTGTTTAGAGACAGGATGGTTTCGAACTGTCTTATTAAATTTTAATACTTTGCAATCAAAAACATTATCCTTTGCCCAAAGGAGGAAAATTTAATTTCATATTCCGTCATTATATTTTCCTTAAAATCGCTGTTGTGAAGGTCATATGTTATATATTTTAACTCAAAACCCATCTCTTGAAAATAGGCAATTGAGTCGTTAAAAAATTCCTCATGATCCGTTTTAAACCAAATCTCAGAACCCTTTTTTAAAAAGTTCTTATACTTTTCTAAAAACCTTGGATGAGTAAGCCTTCTTTTATTGTGCCTTTTTTTAGGCCAGGGAGTGCTAAAGTTTAAGTAAATCCTTGATATTTCATCCTTATCAAACATCTCATGGACATAAGTAATGTCACCTATTATAAGACGAACATTTGTAACTTCTTTGTTTATTTCCTTAAACTTTTCCTCAACCTTTCTTTTAGCATAAACTAAAACTTCGTCTTTAATATCTATTCCTATAAAATTTTTATCTTGATAAAGGGCTGCATTTTCTGAAATAAACCTTCCCCTTCCACAGCCAAGCTCAAGGTAAATATCATTACCGTTTCCAAAAACGTCCTTCCATTTTCCCTTGTATTCCTTAGGCTGAGTTACTACAAAGGGGCATGCTTCCAGCTCTGGCCTTGCCCATGGCTTGTGTCTTAGCCTCATAGCCTTCCTCCTAATCCAGCGTCTTTTTAAACTTATGCATTGTAATTAATACTATTATAAACGTCAATGCAAATAATGATAACATATTTTTATAAAGAAGGTCAATGCCAATTCCCTTTAATATTATTCCCCTTAATATCTCTAAAAAATATGTTATTGGAAATAAATTGCCAATGTAATAAATTATCTTAGGCATAGACTCTCTTGGGAAAATAAATCCAGAAAGCAATATAGAAGGTAGAAGTATTGCAAAGGCTGCCTGCATAGCTTGAAGCTGAGTTTTTGCTATTGTTGATATTAACATCCCCATCGCAAGGGCACTTATTAAAAATACCAATCCAAAGAATATAAGAAGTAGTAGACTTCCTCTTACTGCAACATCAAAAATCAAGTATCCTAAAGCTAAGACGAACAAAAAGTCTAAAAATCCTATTAAAACATACGGAATAAGCTTTCCTATAATAAGTTCAAGGGAAGTTACCGGAGTCATTATAAGCTGCTCTATCGTTCCCCTTTCCTTTTCTCGGACCATTGCAAAGGCAGTTAAAATAACTGTTATATTTTGAAGTATAAGGCCAATTATCCCTGGAACGTTAAACTTTGCACTTTCCAGCATAGGATTATACAAAACCCTTGCCCTTGCGTCTATAAAGCCTAATTTAAAAGGTTGATTTGACTTTATTCCATTAATGGTCATTGAATAGTTGTTGGCAATAATCATAGAATAGGCTGCCGCCGTCCTTGCAATGGCAGGATCCGAACCATCAACGAGTATTTGAACCTTTGGCATTTCTTTTCTTCTTACATCCCTTGCAAATCCATCTGGGATGACAAGGCCTACCTTTGCATCGCCTCTATCAATATATTCTTCTACCTTATCGTAGTTATTTACAATATCGCTTACTTTAAAATAGTTTGAGTTTGCAAACTTTTCAATTAAAGCTCTGCTTTCCTTTGTTTTATCTCCATCAAAAACAACTAGCTTAACGTTTTTAACATCGGATGTTACTGCAAATCCAAACAAAATAAGCATCATTATAGGCATCATAATTGCTATCGCAAGGCTTGCCTTGTCCCTTTTTAGATGTATAAATTCTTTTTTTGTTATCGTAAGCATCCTTTTAATGTTCATCTTTTTCATCCCCATTTCTTGATGCCTTTATTTCTTTGAAGGAGGATACAACATCCTTATTTGAAAGCTCCTTAACATATTTAATAAAAATATCCTCAAGGTTTTCTGTGCCATGGGTTTTGTATAGATTTTCCGGAGTGTCGATTGTTATAAGTTTGCTGTTATAAATAAACCCTATAATATCGCATATAGATGCTTCGTCCATATAGTGGGTTGTTACAAGGGCAGTAATTCCCTCTTTAACTAATCTGCTAACAAGATGCCAAAACTCCCTTCTTGATACGGGATCCACCCCTGCTGTTGGCTCATCTAAAACTAAAAG
Organism: Caloramator sp.; assembly: GCA_026416875.1. Taxonomy (GTDB): domain Bacteria; phylum Bacillota; class Clostridia; order Clostridiales; family Caloramatoraceae; genus Caloramator. Next base: position 3,536 of record JAOAEI010000089.1, on the reverse strand, counting down.
CTTAGGCCTGTGGATTAGTGCACAGCCTAATGCAAGCCTTTGCTTCCATCCGCCAGACAGTGTCCCTGCAAGGGAATTTTCCTTTCCCTTTAAGCCAGCCATTTCAATAAGTTCCTTTTTCCTCTCCTCAAGCTCTTTTCGTGGGATTTGATAAATACTTCCATAAAAATCAAGGTTCTCCTCAACAGTCAAGTCCTCATACAAACTAAACTTTTGAGACATATATCCGATATTTTGCTTTATCTTATCAGATTCCTTTACAAGATCATATCCAAGAACCTTCCCGCTTCCCGATGTTGGAGTTATAACACCGCAGATCATCCTTATCGTTGTAGATTTTCCCGAACCATTAGGCCCTAAAAAACCAAATATCTTTCCCTTTGGGATATCAAAGGATAGGTTGTCTACTGCAGTAAAATGGCCAAACTTTTTTGTAAGGTTTTTTATAGAAATTGCATATTCCATATCATCACCTTCAATCTAGTAAAACATCCAAAAGCATTCCTGGTTTTACAGAATCTAAATTGTCTAATATTTTAACCTTAACGGCAAAAACAAGCTTTGTTCTGTCTTCCTTTGTAACAATATTCATAGGCGTAAATTCAGCCTCAGGGGATATATAAACTATTTTCCCTTTAATATTTTTATCCTTCAAAAAGTCGCTCTTTAAAACAACATTTTGTCCAATCTTAATACTTGGCAGAACCTTTTCAGGAACAAATATTTTTACATACATATTATTTTTATCAAGTATTGTAACAATAGGGCTTCCTGTTTGAACAAATTCTCCTTTGTCATAGTTTACAGTTTCAACTATCCCATCTATTGGAGATGTTAAAGTATATTTATCTATGTTTATTTTAGAAAGCTCTAAATTTTTCTCTGCCTGTTTTGCTCCAAGGCTTGCACTTTTTATCATATTATCTGTCCACCGTTTAATAAAAGCTTTAGTTTTGCCTCCTGCGCTTTAAGGTTAGCATTAAAGGATTCAAGCTGCGATTGCGCAATCCTTAGCTGTTCTTTGGCGTTTTCATAATTTTTCTCGGCTAAATCCAATTGGTTTTTAGCATTATTAAGCTCAAATTTCGATATTGAGTTTTTATTATATAATTCCTCATAATCCTCATATACTTTTCTTTTGTAATCTAAGTTTATTTTAGCGATGTTTAAATTGTTTTTTGCTTGGTTTAAAAGAGCTTGTCCCTGTTCTACCTGGGATTTTGCCTGCTCAACTAAGGCCTTTTGAACATCTATTTCTTCCCTTCTGCTTCCTTCCTTTACCCTATCAAGTTCGTTTAGTGCACCCTCCTTTGATAGACCTGCCATTTCAAGCTTAATTTCTCCCTCCTTAGAATAAAGGGCTGCTATTATATCCCCTTCTTTAATTCCCTGCCCCTCTGTAACTAATATTTCTCTTATCCTTCCTGGAATTTCAAAGGATGCATTAACGGTTTCAGCCTCAACAATCCCATAATATGTGTTTTCATTTGATGTCTTGCTTAAAACTTTTCTGTAACCAAAATAGGACAAAGTAATCAAAAGCAAAATTATTGGAATAATCCTTTTTTTCATATTATACCCCTCCATTTTTAATTCCATTTAGCAAAACGTCAACTATTCTTTCTATTTCATTTTCATCATCACCCATGGAGAAAAATTCAGGGAAAGCTGAAGATAAAACAACATATCCCAAAAGCATGCTCATTATAGTTCTTGTTATAAACCTCGTATCATAATCTTTAAAATCTCCTTTTTCTTTATGGTAATTTACATACCCATCTAAAAGCTCTAAAACCTGTGGGGCTAGTTTTTCCTTTATGGGAACTAAAAGCTCTTCATGGTAAAGGGACTCTATAACCACCGTTTTAACAAGGGGCATATTCTTTTTAACAAGATGCAATCTATCATATAGAAGCCTTTTCAAAACTTCATCTACAGGTTCATCTTTCCCTTTATTTAATATGTCCTCTGCTGATTTCATAGTCAAAGGTTTTATAAATTTTAACGTAAGGGGTAAAAGCAGGCTAAGCAGAATATCTTTTTTGGTTTTAAAATATTTAAAAATCGTCCCCTCCGCAACATTGGCTTCCTTTGCTATCTCGCTTGTTCTGCTTCCGTCAAATCCCTTTTCAGAAAAAACCTTGATTGCAGCTTCAAGTATTTTTAACTTTTTTTCAGAAAGTTCATCATCGAATTCTTTAATATTGTTATCAACCAAATTATCACCTCCCAGAGTGAGTATTCACTCACTTAATATATTAATACTCTTATATAACAAAATCAATATTGGAAAAAGGTTTAATATAATATATAATCATTATGGACAATATAACAAGGGGGATTAAAATTGATAAACCAGTTTATTAACAAAGCAAAGGAAGATATAGTTCTTTTGATATCCTTTGTCCTTGCCATAGTAACTTCATTTATTAGCCTTCCTAAAATAGAATACATAGATTTTAAGGTTTTGATTTCCCTTTTTAACTTAATGATAGTCGTGGAGGCCTTTGAAAAGCTAAAGCTATTAGAGATGGTATCAATAAAAATTTTGGATAGGTTTAACAATGAAAGAATTGTATCTTTAATGCTGGTTCTAATTACATTTTTCTTTTCAATGTTTGTAACAAACGATGTTGCCCTTATAACCTTTGTTCCATTGACGCTGATCATCGCAAGAAAATCCAGCATAAATCCGCTTGAAATAATAATCTTTCAAACCCTTGCCGCCAACATAGGTAGCAGCTTAACTCCAATGGGAAATCCGCAGAACCTTTTTCTGTATTCAAAATATAATATTAGTCTTTATGAGTTTATAAAAATTATGCTTCCCTTTGTCCTTTTAGGGCTTGTGTTTTTAATCCTAATTAACTTTATAATCCCAAACAGGAAAATAGATTTTCATATTGAAGAAGTTGAAATAAAGGATAAAAAAAGAGCCTTCACATTTATACTATTATTTATTGTAATACTTCTTTCAATTTTCAACTACTTAGACTACAAAATAGCCTTCGCTATAACTATATTTATTACTTTAGTGTTAGATAAAACCCTTTTTAAAGAAGTAGATTATGCCCTTCTTCTAACCTTTGTTTTCTTCTTTATATTCATATGCAATCTTTCGCATTTTGAAATTATAAAAAACATAATAGGTAAAGTTTTAAACAGGCCAAAATCCACCTATATATCCTCAATCGTCCTTAGCCAATTTATAAGCAATGTTCCCTGTGCTATTTTCTTATCTGGCTTTACAAACAACTACAAGGAACTTCTTCTTGGTGTTGATATAGGAGGCATGGGAACATTAATCGCCTCTCTTGCCAGCGTAATTTCCTATAAATTTTACGCTGAAAATTATAAAGCACAAAAGAAAAAATATCTAATAAGATTTTCAATATACAATTTTGCAGCGCTGATATTATTTGGAGTTATATTTGGGTTTATGATTTAAAGGGAGCTAAGATAGCTTCTAGTGTTGCATCAAAGTAAAAACTACTTGTTGACAATCACCATTGGAAATAATTAAAACTTAAAAAATA
>JAOAEI010000088.1 GCA_026416875.1 Caloramator sp. | reverse complement strand
AACCGGCATGCCTAATATTTTATGCTTTTTACTAAGGGGTATGTTTTCTTCAACGCTTACATTAATATTTCCCTTTGAATCTCTTACTGCAATTGCAATCTTTTTCTCTCCCCTCATCATAACCCCTTCTATAACAGCCTGTCCTCCTATGGGGACAGTTCCTAATTTTTTCATATTTACATCACTCCTTATTGGGACAATTCTCAATTGTTTTCTTTTTCCCACAAAACCACACTATTTATAAACACTATAGGCACAATATTCTTATATTTTTTATAAAACTAATGAACCGTCCCTAGCTTGTCCAAACATATTATAATATATCTTCTTTTTATAAAAAAGAAAAATTTTTTGTTAAAACTTCTTGTCATTATTTTATTTGTTGTCCAAAAACTTTTCTACAATAAATCTATATTTTGAATCATTATTAACAAGTTCATATCCGATATTAAATAAGACTGCTATTCGAGCTGATGTAATGTTCCCAATTATTTTGCATATTTGACTGTAGCTATATCCGCAAAAACACCTTAAAAGATAAACTGCTATTGCTCTAAACTCCTTTGATTTCTTTCTATATTTCAAATACAGAAGCTTTCTTTCTACCCCTAAATTCTCCTCTAAGAAACTCAATATATCTTGAGGCGAATATTCCCTTCTTAATATTGTTCTATCGCTTCTATATTCTCCAGGCTGGTCTTCAAATTCAATGGATTTTTTAATTTTTATATCATTACACGAAAATACAAATCTATAGTAACTTTCCCTAGCCTTTTTAACATTTGAACCAAAAAGGCCTAAAATAAATCCTTCATCAAGTATTTCAAACTTATCATGTTCAAGTCCAAGATACACAGGTAAACTTGAATACTCATATCTTTCTGGACATTCCCTATATTCTTTTATTGCAATAGGATTGTTATGAATGTATGCCGATAGCGTTAAAAGATACCTTTCATCTTTAACAATAATGCTCTTGAATCTATCATGAAACAGGTGCCCTTTTCTTTGATATTTCCTATTAAAATATTGAGCATAACATTGATTTATACTATGCATGATCTTTGATATATCAAAACCATTGGAATCAATTATGAGGTGAACATGATTTGTCATTAAGCAATAGGCATATACTTTAAATTCGTATCTTTCCTGATATTTTTTAACATATCCCATAAATACCTTCTTGTCAGCATCACATCTAAAAAGATCCGTATCGCTTATACTTTTGCACATAATATGATAAATCGAATCGTTTGATTTTAATCTTGCACATCTAGGCATACTACCTACAACCCCCTATACTTTTTTGTAGATAGTATGCCCATCATTTTCACTTTTTATGCAATAACTTGTAAAATGCCTCAATCTTTCCATAAATTCAAATATTTATCTGACTCTTTTTTTCTTTTAAGGGTTTCTTCTTTATCAATATATGTTGTATCTGAAAATACAATAACGTCTCCTTCCCTTGCCTCTTTAGGTATCAACTGGCGATTGATGTTTTCAACTTTTCCATCATCAAAAACAATTATGGCAAAATCGCCTTCAAATCTATCTATAACTCCCTTCATCATAACCCCTTCTAACAGAAAAAATTAATAAGATATAAAACTATTAAGAACTGTCCCTATTTTAAAACAATATGGCATTTGCGGCAGCGAGCTTCATAGGCCTCTTTAGCTCCCACAAGAACGATAGGATCAGAATATTTAGCAGGCTTACCATTAATTAGCCTTTGGGTTCTTGTTGCAGGGTTACCACAAACAACACATATAGCTTGGATTTTATCAACAAATTCAGCTATAGCAAGAAGTTTTGGAACAGGGCCAAATGGTTCCCCTCTAAAATCAAGATCAAGGCCAGCACAGATAACTCTTTTCCCTCTGTCAGCTAGTTTCTTACAAACCTCAACTATTTCATCATCAAAAAATTGGACTTCATCTATAGCAATAACATCCGTATCTTCACTAACTAAAGTAAGTATTTCTATTGCACTATCAACTGAATACGCCCCTTCTTTATCTCCATTGTGGGATACTACTTCTGTTATGCTATATCTATTGTCTATTGAAGGTTTAAAAACTTGCACCTTTTGCCTTGCAATTTTAGCTCTCTTTATTCTTCTTATAAGTTCCTCGCTTTTACCGCTATACATCGGACCTACAATCATCTCTATCCAACCATGATCCTTTGGGCCATACATGATAAAACCTCCTTAAAAGAAAAAGACCGGCACACCGGTCAAAAAATTATTCTTCTTCTTTGATATTGTACTTTTTCATGAACTTTTCTAATCTACCACCAGCTTCAACTATCATCTTTTGCTTTCCAGTGAAGAATGGGTGGCACTTTGAACAAATTTCAACCTTAATTTCCTTCTTAACTGAACCTGTTACAAAAGTATTACCACATGCACACTTAACAACTGCTTCATGAGTGTAATTTGGATGGATTCCTTCTCTCATCTTGTTCACCTCTTTCTATTTTAAGTAAGTATTTTAATTTATTCTTTCCCTTTTAACCTTAAAAATTATACCACACATAAATATAATTATCAACCTTTAATTATAAGTTTGTTTATAATTTAGAGAAATCGTAATTTCTATGAACATAAAATAATTAAGAACTGTCCCTATTTTGTTCCCCTTAAATTAGTTTGGGGAACATTTGAACAAATTCTTTATTATTTTTCGTCTTTAGAAGGGCATGGATCAATTTTTCAGTTGCCTCTTGGGTTGTTTCCGTTGCTAAAACTCGCCTTATTGCCATTACAGCATTATATTCCTCATTTGTTAATAAAAGATCTTCTCTTCTTGTTCCAGATTTGTTTATATCAATCGCTGGGAATATTCTTCTTTCCTGAAGCTTTCTATCTAGATGAACTTCCATGTTACCTGTTCCCTTAAATTCTTCGAAAATTACATCATCCATACGGCTTCCTGTTTCAATAAGGGCAGTTGCAAGTATTGTAAGGCTTCCACCTTCTTCTATATTTCTTGCAGCTCCAAAGAATTTTTTAGGCTGAATTAAAGCACCTGGATCTAAACCGCCTGATAATGTTCTTCCCGTTGGTGAAATAGTTAAATTATATGCTCTGGCAAGTCTTGTTAAACTATCAAGCAGAATAACTACATCCTTTTTTAACTCAACTAATCTTTTCGCCCTTTCAAGAACCAATTCTGCAACCCTTGTGTGATTTTCCGGCTCTTCATCAAAGGTAGAATAAACAACTTCCCCCTGAATAGATCTTTGCATATCAGTAACTTCTTCAGGTCTTTCATCAATCAATAGAACAATCAATTCAACATCCGGATGGTTTCTTGTAATAGCATTTGCAATCTTTTTAAGCAAAACTGTTTTCCCTGCCTTAGGAGGTGCAACAATAAGTCCCCTCTGTCCCCTTCCTATAGGAGCCAAAATATCAATAAGCCTTGTTGCAAGTTCATTGCCTGACGTTTCAAGGGTTAATCTTTTAGTAGGATAGATTGGTGTTAAATTTTCAAAGGCTTTTCTTCCTTGTATTTTTTCAGGTGGCAGTCCATTTATCTCTTGAAGATACAAAAGTGCCCTGTATTTTTCAGTTTCATTTGGGATCCTTGCTTTTCCTTTAACCTTATCTCCTGTTCTTAAGTTAAATTTTCTAATTTGGGAAGGCGAAACATAAACATCCCTTGGCCCCTGTTGATAATTATCAAGCCTTAAAAATCCGTATGATTGATTTTCGATAAGTTCAAATATGCCCTCTACCGTATCTGAATCAACCAAAAGTTCCTGAAGCCTATTCCTTTTGTCTTCATCTATATCATGAAGTTTTATTTCTTCTAATTCCTTTTCAACTTCTGGTATAATAATTGGAATATCCTCTTTAGCCTCTTTTTTATCTTTATTTTCTTCCTGTAATTTAAGTATTTCTTCAATTAGCTCACTTTTTCTAAATCTTGTAACTGATTTTATTCCAAGTTCTTTTCCCAATTCCCTTAGCTCATCCAAGGTTTTTCCTTTTAATTCTTCAAAATCCATAAAATACCTCCTAATTGCAGTTTTATTTTACTTTTGTGTAATAGGGGAAATTCGCGAAATGGGAAATACAGAGGATACAGAAAATCGAATATATGGTAAGTATTATTTTATAAAAAAATATCTAAATTGTAAAGTATCAGAAGGGGTTGTTGCAAAAATTAAACAAATAAGAACTGTCCCCATAAAAAAAGCTGCCAGCTGGCAGCTTATTTCTTAGGAACCTTTTCCCAATCCTTTAGGAATCTTTCTATACCAATGTCTGTTAATGGATGCTTTGTCATTTGTTCTAACACTTTAAAGGGAACCGTTGCAATGTGGGCACCTGCAAGTGCAGCTTTTTCAACATGGATAGGATGCCTTATACTTGCAGCTATTATTTCTGTTTCAATACCATAGTTATCAAAAATTCTTACTATCTCTTCAATTAAATACATTCCATCCTGACCAATATCATCAAGTCTTCCAAGGAATGGGCTGACATAAGTTGCCCCTGCCTTCGCAGCAAGAAGTGCTTGAGCTGATGAGAATATCAAAGTTACGTTAGTTTTTATTCCTTCCTTTGAAAGAACCTTCACTGCCTTTAAACCTTCTATAGTCATAGGAATCTTTATAACTATGTTTTTATGTATCTTTGCAAGCTCCCTTGCTTCCTTAATCATTCCCTCATGGTCAAGGCTAATAACCTCAGCGCTGATGGGACCATCAACTATATCAGTGATCTCCTTAACTACTTCTACAAAGTCCCTGCCTTCCTTTGCAATAAGGGATGGATTTGTTGTTACACCGCATATAACTCCCCAGGAGTTTGCTTCTCTAATTTCATTTACATTTGCAGTATCAATAAATAGTTTCACTTTAAACCCTCCTTACACTTGTTTGATAATTAAAGCCTAAAAGCTTTAAAAGCTCATCTAAATCATTTTCATACCTATCTATTATAGCATTAATTGCATCATCTTTTCCAGCAAAAGCTATTTCAAAACCACTAAAGGAACAGTTTATAATCTTTAACGGCTTTTCAATTAGATCCTTCAATTTAAATTTATATCTGTGGATTCTATCGCAAAAAGCACATTTAATATCTAAAACCACATCCTTATTTTCTACCTTGTAGTTAAATAAACTTCCGCCGCATTCACATTTTAACCCTTTAGCTTCCTTTGCCTTAAATAAATCTATATCAAATTTCTTAAATTTGCCACAACTACTACACTTTACAGCAATCACAAACTTAGGAGAAATAAACATATTAACACCTCCTTTTTAAAAATATTCAACATCCCAATTAAAAATCCTTCTTTTGTCGAATAAAAAAATTTTTTGTAGAATATAACTACAAAATATTATTAAAATTGGCATTAAAGGATAACCATATCTTGAAAAGGTAAAATAGGGAATATAAACAATAATAAAATAAACAACTACATACTTTAATATTTTATCTATCCTGCCAAAGGAAAAAAGCATACCCAAAAATCCAAGCACTACTATAAAATTATGCACAGAATTGACATATTTTAATCTAACTCCAAATACATTCCTCCAATAAAAGGGTCTATTAAATAAATAAATTTGTTTTTTTATAAGATACCAATATAGATATCCCTTTGGGTCCTTTTTAAGCTGTCTTATGAACCTTTCTTTTGTTATCCTTCTTTCAGTTTCATCATTCCTTATTTCATCATCGGAAGTTTCATATGGGACATAATCCTTACTTTGGTCGTAATTTACATAGGTTGCCTGAAGCATCGGATTTCCGCTTGACATTGTAAAGGGAATAAATCTTTTAAAAATAAAATAATTCCTTATCCACCATGGACTTAATATTAAAATAAATATAATTGCAACATTAAAACTAATTTTTACACACCTTTTAAAATCAAATCCTTGCCTTATCCAATATATAATTAAAACAACCGGCAATAAAGCAACCACCGGCTTAAAATATAAACTTAAACTCCAAAACAAACCGCTTAAATAATAATGCCTTTCATTATCCTCCTTTAACGCTAAAACCAAGAAATATAAACTACATAAAAATAAAAATTTAAAAATCACTTCCGTTAAAACAACTTGTGTTGCAAAATATTCAGGAAGATATAGGGCATCAATTAAAGATGCTAAAGCTCCAACCCTTTCGTTAAAAGCTTCCTTTGCCAGTAAATAAATCAAAAGAAGGGATGCTCCTTGTATAAAAGCTTGAAAAATTCTAAAGGCTAATATTGCCTTAAATAAAGAAAAAAAAGCTAAAAATAAAGCCAAAAGAATTGAAAGCCCTGGCATAATATAAACTGTATCTATCTTACTTCTATATATAAGCCTGCCTTCCATTAAAAGATATAATCCACTTCTTATGTATTTAACATCATCATTGTTCATTGAGGTGAAACTACCAAGATAATAATGATTGCCATATCTTATGCTTATATATATATTCAGCAGGATAAAAATAATAACTAAAACCAAAATCTTTTTCTTCAACCTAATCCTCCTTTTCTAATCTTTCCTTTAAAAGCCCCACC
>JAOAEI010000087.1:3633-7060 GCA_026416875.1 Caloramator sp. | reverse complement strand
CCCCTTGAAAGTTCCCTTAATATTGCCTCCCTAATTATGGCTTCATTATATTCTAAAACATATGTTTGAACAGGATACCTATCCTCTGGCGGAGTTTCTATTATACTCATGTCTCTAACACCAATTAGGGACATATGCAAAGTCCTCGGAATCGGCGTTGCAGTTAAGGTTAAAACATCTATATTCTTTTTTAGGGCCTTAATCTTTTCCTTGTGACTGACGCCAAATCTTTGTTCTTCATCTATAATTAATAGACCTAAATCCTTAAATTTTACTTCTTTATTTAAAAGTTTATGTGTTCCAATAATAATATCAACGTTGCCTACCGAAAGCTCCTTTAGTGTTCTTTTTTGTTCTTGCCGATTTCTAAATCTGCTAATCATATCTATATTAATCGGAAAACCTTTGAATCTTTGCAGGAAAGTATTATAATGCTGCTCTGCAAGTATAGTTGTAGGGACCAATACAGCAACTTGTTTTCCGTCCATAACTGCTTTAAACGCCGCCCTCATAGCAACCTCGGTTTTGCCATAGCCTACGTCTCCACAAAGAAGCCTATCCATAGGCTTTGGACTTTCCATATCCCTTTTTATTTCTTCTATTGCCCTTAGCTGATCTTCTGTTTCCTGATATGGGAATTCATCCTCAAACTGCCTTTGCCATGGCGTGTCAGGTGAAAAAGCATGTCCTTGAATTCTACTTCTTTCAGCATAAAGTTTTATAAGGTCCTCCGCCATCTCCTTTAGGGATGCCTTTACTTTGTTTTTGGTTTTTATCCAATCTGAGCTTCCAAGCTTATTAACCTTTGGAGGATTATCATCTGCACCTATGTATTTTTGGATGATGTCCAATTGCTCTACAGGGACATATAAAGTATCGTTTCCCTGGTATTGAATTACTAAATAGTCCTTTTTTATTCCTTCAATAACAAGCTCATTTATTCCTTTGAATATTCCTATTCCATGAACTTCATGGACAACATAATCTCCAACCTTAAGATCGGTAAATACATCTATCTTTTTTGTTCTTGATTCCTTTGCTTTTTTCTTTATTTGTTTTTTGCTGGGACGTATTTCCGTATCAGAAATTATCAAAAGCTTAATATCAGGGAAGTCCATTCCCTTTGATATGCTTCCTGTTGTTATTGTTATTACATTCTCCTTTAGCTCATCTATATCTTCCTTATATACAGAATTAAATCCTTCCTCCTTTAATGCATTTTTAAGCCTTAAAGCTTTAGATTCTGCAGGTGTAAATATTAATATTTTATAGCCTCTATTAGCTTTTAATTTTAGTTCCTCAATAAGATATTCTAAATTCCCTGCATAGGAATTTAGCCCAATGGAATTAAAATTTGCTATGGCCTGTGGTTTAAAATCCTCTACAATCCTTGGAAGCATATTAAAGGAAACCAATTGTTTCCCTTTTAGGTTGGCAAGTATCATTTCCGGATGAATAAAAAATTCCCCCTGTCTTGACAGAACACTTCCATTTTCAAGCATCGTCTTAAACATCTCTTGAAAATCTTCATAAGCAGAAAAAATCCTTTGTGAAATCCTTGAAGATTCATCTAATACGACTATAGGTTCATCAAAATAATCTAGAAGGTTTGAATTATCTATATAAAAATAGGGTAAAAAGCTATCAATCCCTTCAAAATATCTTAAATTAGATAGCTTTTCTAATATTTCATCATATCTTTGTTTTAATATATCTGCTTCATCCTTTTTCTTTTTTGAAAAACTCTTTAGTTTTGCTTCTAAATCTCCCTTTATAGATTCGTATCCCCTTTTTATAGCAGCATCATCTAGTAAAATTTCCCTTGCAGGATTTATTATTATTGCACTAATTCTTTGCATGCTTCTTTGACTTAAGACATCAAAGGTCCTTATGGTATCAATTTCATCATCAAAAAATTCAATTCTTACTGGTTCCTCCTGATCAATAGGGAAGATATCAACTATTCCTCCCCTTTGGGCAAACTGCCCCTTACCTTCAACTACATCAACCCTTTCATATCCCAATTCATATAACTTAGAAACCAAGTCTAAAACTTCAATAATTAAACCTTCCTTTATTTCTAAAAAACTGTTTTTTAAAATCTCCTTTGGCGGCATTAAAGACATAACAGAGTCAATCGTAGAAACAACTATTATTGTTTCCCCATTTAAAATCTTTTTTAAAATCTTTAATCTTTCAGATTTAACCTCAAAGGATGTAACGTCTATGTTTAGAACCAGTTCTTTAGAAGGAAAATAATAGCACTGATCTGTAAAATTTCTTATATCATCATAGATTCTTTTAGCTTCTATATCATTGTAGGATAAAATAAGCATCTGCCTATTTAACTTCAAAAAAAGGCAATAGCAAACTAAGGCCTTTTGAGATTCAGAAAGGCCGTGGGCTTGACACGGGGTATTTTTATTTCCAATAGCCTTTATGATTTCATTGAATTCTCTATTTTTTAAGAATACCTCCAATAACCCCTTATAGCTCAAACCTTCACCCCCTTAGGCTTTATTTTGTGCCTGCATCAAATGAATTATACTTATTCATAGCACTTTGAATACCATTTTTTATTATTTCCAAAACAGCATCAGATGCAGCATCTACTACTTTTTCTATTAAAGCTTCTTCCTCCTTTGAAAATCTTCCTAGAACATGGGATATCATGTCGAACTTTGGTTTACCTATCCCTATTCTAACCCTTGGAAATTTATTATCCTTAAGATGATATATGATGTTTTTCATTCCATTATGGCCGCCGTCGCTTCCACTTGGCCTTATTCTAAGCCTTCCAACATCTATATCGACATCGTCATAAACAACGATAATATTTTCAATATTGATTTTATAAAATTCAACAACTTCTATAAGGCTCTCTCCACTTAAATTCATAAAGGTTGAAGGCTTTAACAATAAAACTTTTTTGTCATCAACAATTCCTTCACCAAACAAACCTTTGAATTTTATTTTATTAACATTTACTTCTAATTTTTGGGCTAATCTATCTACGACCTCAAATCCAACATTATGTCTTGTTTTTTCGTATTCCCTTCCTGGATTCCCTAGTCCAACTACAAGATACATCTTCTCACTCCTCGCCATTTATATTTCCATTAAAAATATTACCATAAATTATTCAAAAAAAACATGGCTGCACATGCAGCCTATCTAATTTGTTCTGTTAATTTTATTCTAACATCAAAATATCTTCCGTCTCTCCAAATCTTAGCTTTTACAACATCTCCTACTTTACGTTTTTCCTTTGCCTCCTGCAGGTCTTCAAATTTTGTTAGTTTCTTGCCGTCAAACTCAACGATTATATCTCCAGGTCTTATTCCTGCACGATCAGCACCACTTCCCCTTACAACCTCCTGAACACCGACGCCTACAGGAACTCCATATTCCTTTGCCTGTTCTTCAT
>JAOAEI010000087.1:0-3534 GCA_026416875.1 Caloramator sp. | reverse complement strand
GATCAGCACCACTTCCCCTTACAACCTCCTGAACACCGACGCCTACAGGAACTCCATATTCCTTTGCCTGTTCTTCATCTATAAAGGTTCCTGCAATTCCTATATATGGTCTTGAAACATAACCATGCTTCATCAACTCTTCGATTATTTTTTTTGCTTCATTTATAGGTATTGCAAAACCCATTCCTTCTGCTGATGTTATCTTTAAAGTATTGATACCGATAACTTCTCCATTTTCATTGCAAAGGGCACCACCGCTATTCCCTTGATTTATAGAGGCATCTGTCTGTATTACTTTATATTTTCTATCCTCAACGGTAATTTCCCTATTAATAGCACTTATAACTCCCATCGTAACGCTTCCTGCAAATTCCTCACCAAGGGGATTACCTATAGCAATAGCTATATCTCCAACCCTAACACTTGATGAATCTCCAAATTTAGCAACAGGAAGATTAGTAGCGTTAACTTTTAGCACAGCAATATCTGTTTCATAATCTGCTCCTATAATCCTTGCAGGAAGTTTTTTGCCTCCTGATAAAGTTACTGTAACATCTGTGGCTCCTTCAATTACATGGTAATTAGTAACGATATAACCGTTTTTATCAAATATAATTCCAGAACCCGAACCCTGTTTTTGCTTTCCCCAAAACAATGTATCTACATTGTTATTAACTCCAACTATAGCAGGCCCCACTAATTCTGCAACTTTATTTATAGAATTTTTAGGTAGCGAAGATGTAGTTTGCTGAGTTAAATTAGGCAGTGTAATTCCTGAGGAATTTGACTCAAAATTCTTCTTGACATAATATCCGCCTAAAATTCCTCCTAACGAAGCAGAAAAAAATACTAATAGTATAATTCCAATAGCCCTTAGAAACCTTTTAGGCCTTCTTTCCTCAACAAATTTTACTCCACTCCCCCAGTTATTTTCATTAAACTCCATACTTACACCTCCTCACCTTATATTCTATCTTCCAATTTTTAAAAAAGTATGAATAAGATTTGAAATAAATAAAAATTATGAAATTTCTAATGTAAATGTAAATTTTGTCCCCTTTTCACCTGATTCAACCCAAATAGTTTGATTGTGTTTATTTATAATCTGCCTTGCAATTGAAAGCCCTAGTCCTGTTCCTCCTCCCTTTGTCCTTGACTTGTCGCCCTTGTGGAATCTATCCCAAATATATTTTATATCTTCCTTAGGAATTGGCGGGCCATCATTAAAAATGCTCACTAAAAGTCTATCCTCCTTTATTTCCGTTCTTATTTCGATATTACCACCCTCATGAACAAATTTAATGGCATTATCTATTATATTGGTCAATACCTGGTCTATTCTATCCCTATCTCCTTTAACAATCATTCTCTTTTCTATTAAATATACACTTACATTAATTTTCTTTTTGTTGATTTTATCCTCAAACTTAATAATTCTCTGCCTTATAAGCTCATTTATATCAAAAGAACCTATTTTAAGCGAAAATTCTCCTGATTCTAAGCTGGCAAGGTCTAAAAGGTCATTGATAAGTCTAATTAGTCTTTTTATCTCATCATGAACTATCTCCAAATATTTTGTCCATTTTTCAATTGGAATGGTTCCATCAAGCATACCAGATATAAAGCCGTTAATCGAAGTCATAGGCGACCTTAATTCATGGGATACATCGGCTATAAAGTTTCTTCTCATATTCTCTAAATTTTGCAAAGTATCTGCCATGTAATTAAATGAGTTGGCAAGCTTTCCTATCTCGTCTTCAGAGTTTATATCAACTCTTTTATCAAATTCCCCTTTTGAAATAGCCTTTGCCGTCTCATTTATCTTGCTAAGAGGCCTTATTAGTATTTTTTCAGAAATATAGAAAATAATAAAAAGAGAAATAACCGTTGCAAAAAAGGCCGACATCCATATAACTATATATACCTTTTTAAGGGCAAATCTTATTTCATCAAGGGAGGTATGCAAAAAAATTGCACTCAAAACATTATCATCTACATAAACTGGAATACCAACAGTTAACATCGGCTTTTTGAAAATCCCCTTAAAGCTATCCTTTTTTATTACGATTTTACCTGAAATTACATCTTGAAATTCTGTAAAGGTTAGCTGTTTTTCATAGTCCATCGTTGGTTCCGTATAAGCATAGATATACCCGTATTTATCAACCACCCATATTCTTGCATTCACAAGCCTATCTATTAATAAAAGTTCATCCTTTAGCTTTTTCTTACTTATTTTTCTATCAACATAGTCTGATACTATTTCCTTTAATACTGTTCCCTGTTTTAGTAATGTTGCTGCTTTTTGATGGACTGAATAATTATAAAACCACTGAGAAAGAAAAATAGCAACCAAACTAAAGGATATAGCTAAAATTACAAAATAAGTGATTATTAACTTTGCAAATAAACTTTTTTTCATTATGACTTCACCTCAAATTTATATCCAACGCCCCAAACCGTCTTAATCTGCCACTCATCATGTTCCGGTAGCTTTTCCCTTATCCTCTTTATATGAACATCCACAGTCCTTGAGTCTCCTGGATAGTCATATCCCCAAACTTCGTATAAAAGCTGGTCCCTTGTAAAAACTTTATTAGGATTTGATGCGAGAAAATATAAAAGTTCAAATTCTTTAGGTGGAAACTCCATTTCCTGCCCCTTATATATAACAATAAATGAATCTGCATCAATTATTAAATCCTTATACTCAAGGGACTTTTTCTGAACCTGTGGTTTATATCTTCTTAATACGGCCCTAATCCTTGCAATAAGCTCCTTAGGCTCAAAGGGCTTTACAATATAATCATCCGCACCAAGTTCTAACCCTAAAACCCTGTCAAAGGTTTCTCCTTTTGCTGTAAGCATGACAACGGGAATAGAAGAAGTTTTTCTTATTTCCTTTAACGTTTCATAGCCATCGAGTCCTGGCATCATCACGTCTAAAACTATTAAATCAAGCTGCCTTTCCCTAAAAATTTTTAGGGCATCAATTCCTGAATTAGCTTTATAAACTTTATACCCTTCCTTTTCAAGATATATCTCCAAAAGGTCACAAATATTTACATCATCATCTACAATTAAAATTCTATTTTCCATTCTATCAACCTCCTTAAATTATTTTCTCATTATTTTAATTTTAATACAATATGCCAATTTTGAACAAAATTTTAATTGATTATTTAAAAAATATTTATAATTTTTTTAACATGTGCTATTATATTTATAGATAATTTTTACATAGGAGGCGCATTTTATGAATGCAAGAGAACACGTTAATCAAGTATTTGAGCAAGTAGTAAAAAGAAACCCAAATGAACCTGAATTCCATCAGGCAGTTAAAGAAGTTCTTGACTCTCTTGTTCCAGTTTTAGAAAAAAGACCAGAATACATAGAAGCAGGTATTGTAGAAAGAATTGTCGAACCAGAAAGACAAATTATCTTTAGAGTTCCATGGGTTGATGATAACGGAAAGGTTCACGTAAACAGAGGATTTAGAATTCAATTCAATAGTGCAATTGGACCATACAAGGG
>JAOAEI010000086.1 GCA_026416875.1 Caloramator sp. | reverse complement strand
CTCTTTGCCAAGGAAATCATCAAGAGGAATTATAAGGTTTCCAAGGTACATTGGGCCTATATTGTCGTTTGGTCCAAATATAAGTTCTGGTCCTTGTCCTGAAAGAACAGCAGTCTGGAATTGGCTTCTTAAGTCTTCGGTCTTGTAGTGAACTCTGTTGATTTTAATATGTGGATTTTGTTCTGTAAACTGCTTTGCCACTTCATCAAAAGTTGCATCGATGTTTTCCTCCATCTGTTCCCAGATGTTAATTGTAACCTCCTTTACCTCCTCCTTTTTTGCAGTTTTGCCTCCACAGCCTAAAAGGTTAAAAATCATTAAAGCAGAAAAAACTAGCGCTAAAAATTTTTTCATAAACCCATCCTCCTTTTTTATGTATCTATAAAGTATATATTTTTAAATTAATTTTTTTATGCTTAAAAAATAACTTTTTTACTTCAAACAAAAAAGAAAAGCCCAAAACAGGGCTTTAACTAAAAATATCTTCAAGCTTTATCTCTAAATCCTCAAACAAAACCGATTTAGCTATATCTTCTCCTTTATAAACACCAACCTGTTCATAGAAACCTTCTTCATTTAACATATTAATCTCAATAGTTTTAAATTTAGGATTGATAAGCCAATACTCCTTTACTCCGTATCTCATATACAAATTAAATTTTCTAATCCTGTCATGCGATGTATTTGATGGTGACATTACTTCAATTATTAAATCTGGAACACCGATGTATTTATTTTCCTTTAAACCATCTTTATTACATATAACCATCAAATCAGGCTGGACTTGATGGATATTTTTATCATCATCCTTTGTTAATACAACATCAAAGGGGGCAATAAAAACATCACATCCTTTACCTTTAAAAAACAGATTAAACTCTGTAGCTAAATTCAGTAGAGTCTTTTGATGTTCGGCTGATGGTGAAGATAAAAGATAGACTTCTCCATCTATATATTCTAACAAATCATCTCCTTTATCCAGCTTTAAAAATTCGTCATAGGTAATTTTCTTATGTTGAGGCAGCATGCAAACACCTCCAAAGATGAATATAAAAACTTCTTTTTTATAATTATATTATTACTAATTTTTACAAGTCAAACATAAAAAGAGGTGCATATGCACCTCCTTTATAAACACATAGCTAAATTTTCATCCTTTACAGGTCTAAATTCCAAAAGCTCGAAGGCTTTTTTAACATGTTCGTTTTTCATAAATGTATTCCATACAAACTCTGTCATATAGTTTTCTATCATAAGTAGAGTTATTCCTTTGTCTATGCCAACATAATCTTCAGAAACCCAATAATCTTTTTCTATATTAAAGGCATCCTTAAAGCCGTATTCTCCAAATATTCCTTTGATATTTTTATAGTAATATTCAAGGGCATCAAGGGATTCCTTTGGAGTAAAAACGATTGATCCGGCAGCCCCACATGGTGGAACTGTGCCATCTACTATATTTTCGTTATTAAAAAGTCCTGATGGTAGGGCACCATATCTCCCCTCATACCCCTTTGGACCGTCGCAGGCAGTAAGTCCCCAAGAATTTTCGTTAAAACCTTTAAACTTGTCCTTATTGTCGATACAAAACTGCCTGTTTGAAAGTGTTGCTAATATAGAATTTTTAAACCAGTCAACGCCCTTTCTATCTATCTTCCCTCTAAAATCAAACCAGGCATGGGAGAATTGGTAGGTAAATATTGAACCAAGCCAAGAATTTATGAATCTATATCCTTTATATTCAGCAATGTTTCTAAAAAAGCTGTAGTATACTTCTTTATCAACAGGATGTGTAGGAGATGCTGCCGCTAAAAAATACAGCATAAGCTGCTCGGCATAGAAATCCCAGTATCCTTCAAAGCCCTTTTCTGGAGTATAGCCCATATAAAACCAATTTTTATCCTTATCTAAATACCAGTTCCAATCAATTTCTTCATATAGTCTATTTACCTTTTTCTTTATTTCTCCTCCGAAAAACTCGCCAGCAAAAATAGCACCGCAAAGGGCAATTGCAGTGTCTATAATTGAAACTTCACAGTTCCATATTCTTTTCCCTGTGTTTATATCCATAAAATGATAAAAAAAACCGTTAACTCTATCTAAATTGAGTAGCGTATCAAGGGTGCCGTTAACCCTTTCATATCCTTCATCAAAGGATATCCATCCTCTTTTTATCCCTATTGGAATTGCAGTAAGTCCAAATCCAACCGCAGCAATGCTTGCAACATTTGGATTTGAAGGTGCTCTATCTCTAATAAGTCCATATCCCTTTGAATTCTTATCTATATTTGCTTCCTTCCAAAAATAATTAAAGGACCCGAGCATCTCTTGATTTAATATAAATTCCTTGATATTCATAGTATCCCCCCCATCCTAAAGCCGCAAATATACCATTATATTATATAACTTTAGTTTACATAAATCTATGAAATATTTTTGGATATGGTGCTTTTAATTACCAAAAAAGCTGCTACAAATTTGTAGCAGCTAAACTGTTTAGTAGGATTATATCCTTTGGAGTTGTAACTTTAATATTTTCATAACTTCCTTCTATTATCTTTACCTTATAACCTAATTTTTCAACAAGCTGTGTGTCATCGGTTGCAATCATGTCGTTTTCTTTAGCATATTCATGAGCCTTTAATATTAGGTCATATTTAAAGCTTTGGGGAGTTTGGATGGCATATAGCTTATTTCTATCAGGAGTTTCAACAGAAAATCCATCCTCAACTATCTTTATAGTATCAATGACAGGAACTGCAACTGTTGCAGCTCCAAAGGATTTTGCAGCATCTATAGATCTTTTTATTATATCATCATCTATGTTTGGTCTTGCACCATCGTGAATAAGAACAATCTCTGGATTATTACAAGCTATAAGTCCGTTATAAACAGAATTTTGCCTTTCATCGCCGCCCTCTGTAATCTTGACCTTTTTAAAGCCATATTTATCTATTATATTAATTTTAAAATAATCCATCTCATCCTTTGCTACAACAGCAATTATCTCATCTACATAATTTGACTTTTCAAATTTATCAAGGGTTATAGCTATAATCTCCTTGTTATGGATCTTTGCATAGAGCTTGTTAAACCCAAGTCCCATCCTTTTGCCCTTTCCTGCCGCAACCACTATAGCCGATATCAAAATATCACCTCTTATGATGCATTCTTAAGTTTTGCAAATATCATCCTGCCTGCAGCAGTCTGAAGAACAGATGTTACAACAACATCAACAACTTCACCAACGTATTTTTTACCGCCTTCAACAACTATCATTGTTCCATCATCAAGGTAGGCAACACCCTGTCCTGCTTCCTTACCGTCCTTTATAATATGGATATTCATCTCCTCACCTGGAATTACAATTGGCTTTACGGCATTTGCAAGCTCATTAATATTAAGAACAGGAACCCCCTGAACTTCTGCCACTTTGTTCAAATTAAAATCATTGGTAATTATCTTGCCATTATATATTTGGCAAAGCTTTAAAAGTTTACTGTCAACCTCTTGGATGTTGTCAAAATTCTTTTCAATAATTTCAACTGTTAAAGGTATTTCCTTTTGAATTAAATTTAATATATCAAGACCTCGTCTACCTCTTGCTCTTTTTAGATTATCGGAGGAATCAGCGATGTGTCTTAACTCCTCTAAGACAAAGGAAGGAATCAAAATCGGACCTTCTAAAAATCCAGTCTTTAAAATATCTAGTATCCTTCCATCGATTATTACACTAGTATCTAGTATCTTAGGTTGAGATATACCAAGTTTTTCTCCCTTTCTTTTTTCCTTTCCAAACCTCTTTAAAAAGGTAAATACGTTATAAAGTTCCTCCTTTTTCTTTAAGGTTATGTCAATTCCCAAAGTGGCAAATACAATATTTACAATAAAGGCTAGGGAACTTCCTATAGCAGACAAAACGGTATTACCCGTTAAAAATCTTGCAATAGGTGAAATCAAAAGATTAGCAATTATAAGTCCAATTATAAGACCTAAAACGGCAAGTATAATATCGTTGGTTGGTATCTTTTGTATAGCATTTTCTAGAATTTCTGTAATCTTAAAAATTAGTCGTATAAAATAAGGGGATATAATATAAAAAATAAGGCCGAGTAGAATAATACATATTGCTATAAATCCAAAATAATAAATGTTATTTCCTGACACAAAAGTATTTACGGCGTTAGTCTTAAGAAGGACTTCCGCAACCGCATATCCTAAAACTAACCCAACTACTGTCAAGAACCATCTAAAAATCCTTTCTAACATCAATTCACCTCCTACAAAATATCCCAGTATATTATATACTAATATACCGTATCAATCAAAGTTTTTCAACATAAAAAAATATGACAATTTTTTAATTTGCAAAATCAAGGCTTTAAATTTTCAAGAATGAAATTTTTCGTTTCTTTTAAGTTTCTTCTAATAACAAGGCAAATTTCGCTGCAGAATATATTTAATATTTTTTCAAAGTTATTTTTATCGAAATTTGATGGTTTTTTTGTTTTAAAATTCATATTCATGCATTTTATAAGTTTTGCCATTTCTTTAGGATCTGCTTGCTCTAAAGTCGATTTATAAAGCTTATATCTATCGATGCATTTACTTGGTAAACTCCCTTTAAAGTCCTTTAATATTTTTAGCACATCTTCTAATTCTTTTTCTTCAATCACCCTTCTAATTTTATTTTTTTCATCAACGGGAAGATAAATACATATATCATCAATCATAAGCTTTATTTCATAGTATTTCTTTCTAATACCATTCACATTTTTCTCTTGTATATTTGTTATTATTCCCCCTCCAAAATTCTTAACAAAAACTTTTTCACCAATTTCAAACATATTATCACCTTTTTTACATTATTACCAGACTTAC
The DNA here is from genome assembly GCA_026416875.1 of Caloramator sp. Taxonomy (GTDB): domain Bacteria; phylum Bacillota; class Clostridia; order Clostridiales; family Caloramatoraceae; genus Caloramator. Next base: position 2,304 of record JAOAEI010000086.1, on the reverse strand, counting down.
AGGAGTAAATCAGACTAAATAATATCTTGATTTTTAAAATCTACCTACTATTATTTTATTTAGTTAACTTTAAAATGGCTCTTTTAAGCTGAAATTTATTATAATGTATTTGACATTATATTGTCTGAATATTTATAATATTATTAAACAATACTCAACAAGGAGTGGAAGCAGATGAAGGATATAATCGTAGACGAATTTCAAGCCACCGTTCAAGATTCACTAATTAGACATAGAAGCATTTTAGATATAATGACAAAGCTATCCGAATCAAACTCCAGAATAAATAGAGCAGTTGCAAAGGCAGTTACCAATCACGGATGCATAAAAATAAACGCTCAAAAACAGCAAATCCCCGACGATGCATCCCTTGACAATATAACCGAATTTTTAAGCTATCAAATAGAAGGGAAACTTTGCGACAACTGCCGAGAAGTTCTTGAAGAAGAGATAGGAAACAACCTGTATTACCTTGCTGCTTTATGCAACGCCCTTGATCTTAACCTATTCGATATTATACTCGAGCAAAAGGAAAAGATAGAAACATTAGGAAAGTTTTCTATGTTATAAAGGCCCGGATATCCCGAGCCTTTATATTTTTCTATTTAATATAACCTGCTCTTGAAGTTTTTTAAGCCATTCCTTTATGGATCTTGCCCTTGCCTCACCTATTCCTTCAACAGCATCCAAATCTTCTATGCTGGCCTGTAATATCTTTTTAAACTGCCCAAAATTCTTAACCATATTTTCAACAACTATTTGCGGCAGCTTTGGGATCTTATTTAAAATCCTATATCCCCTTGACGAAACCATAGTATCAAGCATCAAATCTGGGTTATATCCTAAAAGTTTACAAATTATAGATAGTTCCAAAATTTCCTCAGATGATAAGGCCTTTATGGACTTAAAAACCTCGTTATAATCCTTTGTATCTATAACATAATCCCTTAATATTCTAATCTCATCCTCTTCAACCTCATCTATAAGATCGTTAAGCTGAAGGGAAATTAATCTTCCTTCGTTGCCAAGCTCCACAACGTATCTTTCAATTTCATTTACGATCCTCATAACCATCTCGCTTCTTTGGATGGCAAGAACGACATCGTATATAGTCACTAAATCCTCAAACTCTAAGGCTGAAAGATTTGTAACCGCCTCGTCAAATACTGATTTATATCTTTCAAGGGTTTGAATGGCCTGATTTGCCTTTGTAAGGATCATATTGGTATCTTTTAAAACATATTTTAAATTCCCTTTAAATACAGTAATTAAATTTCTTCTTTGGGAAATTGCTATTGCAATATTGCCTGTTTGTTTTGCAAACCTGTCGGCCGTCCTATGCCTTGTTCCCGTTTCAGCAGTTGGGATGCTTGAGTCTGGAATTATCTGTGTATTAGCATATAGTATTCTTTTAAGGTCTCCACTTATAACGATTGCCCCATCCATCTTGGCAAGTTCATATAAATATGCCGGTGAATATTCGCTATTTATGTAAAACCCGCCATCAAGAAGCTTGCTTATTTCCTCTTCATCCCCTATAACTATAAGTCCTCCCGTTTTAGCCTTTAATATATTTTCAAGTCCTTCCCTTAAAGGTGTCCCTGGTGCTAAAAGCTTTAAAACATTCATTAGTTCAATTTCTTTAGCATCTCTCATAACTATCCCCCTAGAACTTCTTCTAATGCTTCGTATATATTCTCAACAGGAACAATTTGTATTCCTTTTATAATATCGAGTCCCTTCATATTTTCTTTAGGAATTATGCATTTTTTAAATCCTAATTTTTGTGCTTCAAGTATTCTTTTATCTATTAGGTTAACTCCTCTAACTTCTCCAGTTAATCCAACCTCACCTATTATTACAGCTTCGTTATCTATTGGAACATTTTTAAAGCTGGATGCGATGGAGCACAAAACTCCAAGGTCTATGGCAGGTTCGTCGATTTTTATTCCCCCAGCAACATTTACATAAACATCATAGGTTTGTATATGCATTCCAACCCTTTTTTCAAGAACAGCAATTAAAAGAATAACTCTATTATAGTCAAGCCCCGTTGTCATCCTCCTTGGCATCCCAAAGCTGGTTTGAGAGGTTAATGCCTGAACTTCAATGAGTATTGGCCTTGTTCCCTCCATAGAACAAACCACACATGATCCTGGAACATCCTTAGGCCTTCCAGATAAAAGTATTTCGGAAGGGTTTTTAACCTCCTCAAGTCCAAACTGTTTCATTTCAAATACGCCAATTTCATTAGTTGATCCAAATCTATTTTTAACCGCCCTTAATACTCTGTAGGTATTATGC
>JAOAEI010000085.1 GCA_026416875.1 Caloramator sp. | reverse complement strand
GCCATATCTGGTATTAGCTTACCTGACCAATCCCTCTTTAAAAGTGCTCTAAATAGAAAACCTGTAACTTCACTTGATGCGTTGTCGCTTGAAATTGCTGGATTTAGATCAATTGGATCTGAAAAGGTTGCATAATAAATAGTGTTTGCTTTTGTCATTGGCTCTGATTTTGCCTTTGTAACTCCTGCAAAGCTTGAGATGATTAATAATGTTAGCAGAACAAGAGATAAAATATGCTTAATTTTTTTCATTTTCTGCCCCCCTTATTATTTTAATTTTAAAATTTCAACAACTTTATAGCCTGAGTCTGGATCAACTGAAAATCTAATTTTATCTCCAGCTCTTAAAGCCTTAAGTTCTAACGTATTACCTTCTTGGTCTGTAATTGTTGCCCAATCTTCAACAGTAACTGTATCTACAAAAGCTGGTTTTCCGTATTTTATTATAGTTAGTTCTATGTTATTGCCCTTAATGCTCTTAATTACAGCCTCTGCATCCTTATAGAATGCATTGATATAAACTATTTCACCATTGTCATTTGCAAGAGTATAGAAATATGTTCCCCTATAAAGCGCCTTTGCTAAGCTTACTTCCTTACCATTTAATTCAACATAGACATCTTCATGAATTGGGAAGGAGTTTATTTCTGCTGTCTTGATCTCATAGATCTTCTTTTGATATGTTACCTGCACCTTTTCATCAGCCTCTGCTTGATTTTTTGCTGGTAATTCAGCTTTGAAAACTAAGTCCGTTACACCATCCTTAACTGTCATCTTAAATTGGTCATCAGCAGTAAATTCCGCATTAGCTTCAATTAGCTTATACTCTTTTCCTTCAACTTTAACTGTTAATGTTCCAGGAACAACTGAAATTCTACCTAATCTTAAGGTCTTATTATTTACAAACTGAAATTGATTATCTACTTCTGGATTTAAGTCAGTTGTCTTAACGATGTTTCCGTTAACTAACTGAGTCCTGTCATCTAGAGCTGGTGCTGCTAATGAAGGTGGAACTGAGTCATCACTTACATTAGTTCTAAGGTCTATCAATGACATTCCTATGATTCCTTGTCCCTCAAGTCCTGCTGCTGGAATTTCTAAATAAGTTAAATACTGAGGAATATTATTTTTGAGCCATACCTTAAAGGAAACCTTAAGCCCCTTCTTAGCAATCTCCATGATATCTGCTAAATTGCCTAAATAATAAATCTTAGTCTTATTGTTAAGAACATACTTTTGATTCTTACCTGCTTCTTTGATTACCACATAATTTGCTCCAAAGTCGACAATAACCCCATTCTTAAGACCTGACTCAACTTCCTTGACAGGTTGCACCTTCTTCTTAGTGCTTGCTGCGCCTACTATTGGATATGCTACAAAGCATACAGCTAAAACCAACATAAGTAGGCTAGTTAAAAGTTTTTTCATAGATCCCCCTCCTTTTAATATTTTTATTAATATTAATTAATTATAGCCAGAAGCCTTTTATGACTTTGGCTATATTTACTATATTATTCAGATGATTAACTTATAATGACTTACTTAAATAAAAACACTAATAGGACATAAATAACTAAAAATGTTAAGATAGGACCTATAATTAAAAATTTCTTCTTATTTACATTCATTTCTTTGATATTTGTATAATTATACTCTTCTCTTTTTAAGAGTCTTTTGTATTGTTTAAAATTTTTAACCCATAATTCAATTTGCCCCTTTTTTTTATATAAAACTCCCAAATTATAGTATGCTAAGGCATAATCTGGATCAACTTCGATAGCTTTTAGATAAAATTGTTCTGCTAACTCTATATTTCCTTCTTCTTGATATAAATTTGCAATATTAACATATGCAGGTGCATATTCGCTGTTAGCATACAATGACGAGTTAAAATAGTCTAATGCCTTTTCTTTATCTCCTTTATATGCATAAATAACTCCTAATTTATTTAAAACTTTGTAATCATTTTTATTCAAATGTAACAATTTTTCTAATTTTTCCTGTGCATCTTCATATCTTCCAATTTCAATATCTTCACAAGCTGAAATATATAAATTATATGCCATTTTATCCCCCTTTTACTCACTTTGATATATTTAGTCTCAGAGATACTGTTAGAATTAAATATATCAAAATTCACCAACGTTGTCAATATTCCAAATTTTTTGATTATTTTACGTTTTCGTTACATTAATTTTCTTTAAGGTTGCGATTAAAGCTATTAAAAATTTTTTATAATTTTTCAATTAGCTTAATATCTAAATATATTTTTCAAAAATTTAAGCACCTCAGTGGGTGCTTAAATTTTTTCGCTTATTTCCCTTCCAATTTCCTTTGCTCTTTTTAAATCTTCTTCGCTTGGTTTAAAGCATACTTTAAATCCCGGCTCGATTACATTAAACTTGAGCCCTTTTAGCCTGTCGGAAATCAATTGAACACCTTCTCCACTCCAGCCATAGGATCCAAAGGCCATGGCGATTTTACCTCTATTCGTTATAGGACTTACTAATGAAAGAAAATCCCAAACTGGCTTTACTGCGTCTTGGTTTATAGTTGGCGAACCAACCAGAATTGCCCTTGCTTTATCCGCCTTTTTTACTAATTCCTCTAGAGGAAGTTCAGTAATATCGTGGACATCTACTTCACATCCTTTATCCAACAAACCTTCTTTAAGCGCCATTGCAATTTCCTTTGTATATCCATAGGCAGAAACATAGGCAATTAGAACATATTTATCCTTTGGAATATCCAATATAGGTTTACTCCACTCATAATACTTATTTATATACTTTTCAAGATCTTTCCTTAAAACGGGTCCGTGGCTTGTTCCTATAACATCAAATTGAAGGGGCTTTATCTTTTCTATAGCAGACAAAACATGCCTTTTAAAAGGTCCCATTATAACATCATAGTAATATTTAAACTCATCAGAAAAATCTCCAACTTCATCATCAAAAATGCTCTCATCACAATAGTGGGATCCTAAAAAGTCACAGGTAAAAAGAATTTTATCATATTCATCGTAGGTAAAAATTGTGTCTGGCCAATGTAAAAAAGGAGCTGAAATAAACTTTAATGTTCTTTTCCCCAAGTTTAATTCATCTTTTGCTTCAGTCCCATCAAAATCCCTGTTTATTATATTCTTAATATACATTAAAGCCGCTTTTGAACCATATATCTTTATATCTGGGTATTCATTTAAAATCGACTTTATAGAGCCGCTGTGGTCAGGTTCCGTATGATTAACAATCAAATAATCTATTTTCCTATCACCAATTACTGATTTTATCCTTTTTAAAAATTCATCAAAAAATCCATCCTTAACTGTATCAATGAGTGCAACTTTTTCATCAACAATTAAATATGAATTATATGTAGTCCCCCTTTTTGTTGTCATTATAATATCAAACACTCTAAGATCCGGATTTTTAGCACCAACCCAATAAACATCCTTTTTAATTTCTATAGCCTGCATAAATGCACCTCCTTGAATTAACAAATATATAAATATTTTATAGCCCATATTGTAGTAAATCATAAAAACAAACTCATATAATTAATTGAGGTTTATTTTATGGGGGTGAAAACGTGATTATCTTTTTATTTTCTATTTTATGGGGTATTCTTATTACTTTAATTTTAGTATCACCCATATCCTATTATCCATTATTATTTGCAATTTTCCTGTTTTCAATTTTGATATTTGTTTTCTCTAGAAAATATTTTACTATAAATATAAAATATATTCCAGTTTCTATTATATTTTTCTTTTTATCTTATGCTTTATGCAGCTATTTTGTATTTACGCCTAAAAAATATTCCTATCCTAATTTTTCAAACCTAGACAGTCTTAAAAGGGCAGTTATTTTTTACAGCGAAGGAGAAATGGAAAAATATACTCCTTTTTATGCCAATTATTTTTTTAAAAATGAAAATTTAATAATAAAACCTATACTATGTTACAAAATTAAAAACTTTTACTATAAAATAGGAACCAATTATAAAAATGATGAATTATTAAAGGTGGCAAAGGAAGTTAAAAACTCAATTCTTAATTATAAACCCTACTATTTTTACATCGCCTTTGAAGGATATGTTCCAAAAATTCAAGATGCAATTAATTCTGCCATCAAAGATGGATGTAAAACCATATATCTAATTAACTATACATCAAAGGAAGTAGATTCCAAGATAAATAAAGAAATAGATTTGGAATTTTTAAGGGATAGAGGAATAACAATAAAGTTTTCAAGGCCTGTTTATACTTCTGATATTTTCATAAATTATTTTGTAAACAAAATAAATAATCTACCAAAAAGATTTAAAGGAATACTAATATATGATGATAAAAGCACAACGTCTGAAAAGTTAAAGGATAGACTTGTAAAATATGGTTTTTTAGAAAGTGGTATATTAATTTCTAAAGATTTAAGATCATCCTTTGATTACTACAAATCCCAAAACATTTCAGAAGTTTTATTGATAAACTTAGCAGGCAGCGGATGCGGATATGAAGAAGAAATATTAATGCAGGAGCTCACAAAATATACATCTTCCTTCAAAATCCACGCAATTAAATCATGGGGATATGATATGGAACTTGTTAAAGCTGCGATAAGTGAATTTAAAAAGATAGAAAACTGAGGCACCTTAAGGTGCCTTTAAAATTAAATATTGTAAAAAATAGATGTAATGATAAAATAATAATAAGGAAGGAGGCTTTTTATGGAGATTATAACGAACGATAAAACTTATAATTACATTTTAAATAAAGGTGGTAATCTTGAGATTAAAATTATTAAAACCAGCTGTGGATGAGGTGGACCTCAAATGAAAAGCCTTTGGATTGAGGCAAAAAAGGTAGTTCTAAACGAAGATAAATATAACATATTCGATTATAAAGATATAAAGATTTTCATCCAAAATGGCATTAAGCTTAGCGAAAAAATAGAACTTAGCTTAAAAGCCTCTTTACCACTTTTAGGATCTTTTTTCAATTATAAAGGAATTGAAATCGAATAAATGGGGGTCTTTTAATGAGTGATATTAAAGGTAATAATTTAAAAATATGCGTAATAGGATGCGGTTCAGTTGGAACTTCAATAATCGACTCCTTAGCAAGATTGGGAATAAAAAATATTTCATTTATAGATGATGCTGAAATAAATGAGACCGACGTCTTCACTCATTCTATATTTGACGAAAACGACATTGGCCGTTTTAAAGTTGAAGCTGCCTTTGAAAAATTAGAAAAGATAGATTCAGAGGTACTTTTGCAGGGATATATAGATAAGATAGATGAACATAATATCCATGCCTACTGCTCTGATTGTGATATAATCGTTGATGCTACCTCAATCTTAAATACAGCCCTTTTAATCAACGATTACTGCCTAAAAAATGGTAAAGTGATGGTTTGTGTTAGCCATAACGCAACATCTGGAATTGCAACACTAGTTTCACCTTATAAAAATCACTGCATAGATTGTATAAAAGACATAATTACATCAAAAAATCTTGATAAAGATAATTTTACGCTTAATCATCTTTCTAAGATATTATCCGGACTTGCAGTTAATTTGATTTACAACTATATAAATAACATAATTTCAAATAAAGTTTATTTTATAGATATTGAAAACGATATATTTGAAACAATCAATGTAGAAAAGCAAAAGGATTGTCCGTCATGTTCTAAGGAGTGAAAACATGAAAATTACAGTAAAGTTGTTTGCAATGCTCTCTAAATATACAGACAATTCTACTTTTACAGTAGAAATTCCAGAAGGTTCAACCGTTGATGATTTAATAAAAAAATTAGCACTGCCTGTAGATGAAATCTTTAACTGCACAATTAACGGTCAAAATGCTGATTTTAACACAAGACTAAAGAATGGAGATACCGTTGGGTTTTATCCTTATATAGGAGGAGGATAAAATAAAGGTGGCATATTGCCACCTTTATTTTTGCATCATGCTCTTTATCTTCATAAGCCTTGTTAAAGTTCCACGCTCGTTTTCATCAAGTTTCATTGTAATATATTTAATCGTCTCCTTAAGCTGTGGAATCATAACATATTCAAGGGCATTAACCCTTCTTCTTGTCTTTTCAATCTCATCGGCCATAAGCTGACAAGACTTTTCAACCTCTGCAAGCTCTAAAAGATGGGGCATAATATCGTAAAGCTTTTTAATCGCAGCATCAAGTTCTCCAGTTGTTGCAAGAAAACCATAAGGATATATGCTGGCATTTTCGCTTCCTTCTCTAACAAAGTTCATAATAGGAACGTTAACGCTCATTATATTCTTTTTTGATACATCAAGCTTTATAGTTTCAGCAGGCATTGCAATTGCCTCTTCTAACGCCTCCGTTCCCATTACTGCCCTTGCCATCATAAAATCCTTTAAGGATTTTGTAAGTTCTTCTTCAACCTTAAGTCTTAACTCATTGTTTTTCTTTATAAGGTCGATAAACTTTTTCATAAGCTCATCTTGTTTATCCTTTAAAAGCTTATGACCTCTTACAGCTACCTTTAACCTCTTTTTTAGACGGCTAAGCTCCATTCTAGTTGGATTGACATTTAATCTCATTAAATTTCATCCCCTTTTTTGGGCAAGTACTTTTCGATATATTCCTCTCTAATTCTCTTAAGCTCAGTTCTTGGAAGTATTGATAGGAGCTCCCATCCTATTGTTAACGTTTCTTCTATACTTCTATTTTCATATTCCCCTTGGCTTACATATCTTCTTTCAAATTCCTCAGCAAACTTGGCATATAGCTTATCAGTATCTGAAAGTGCAGCTTCACCAAGGATTACTGCAAGTTCCTTTGCCTGCTTACCTTGGGCATAGGCAGCAAAGAGCTGGTTCATTGTATCTGCATGGTCTTCCCTTGTTTTGCCCTTACCAATTCCCTTATCCTTAAGTCTTGATAGGGATGGTAAAACATCTATTGGAGGATTAACTCCCTTTCTATAAAGTTCTCTACTTAGAATTATCTGACCCTCTGTTATATAACCTGTAAGGTCAGGAATTGGGTGGGTCTTATCATCTTCTGGCATTGTAAGTATTGGAATCTGTGTAATTGAACCTTCCTTGCCTTTTATCTTTCCTGCTCTTTCATAGAGGGTTGAAAGGTCTGTATATAGATATCCTGGGTATCCACGGCGTCCTGGAACTTCCTTTCTTGCAGCTGAAATTTCTCTTAGGGCTTCATAGTAGTTTGTCATGTCCGTCATTATAACAAGAACGTGCATTCCCTTTTCAAAGGCTAAAAATTCTGCTGTTGTT
>JAOAEI010000084.1 GCA_026416875.1 Caloramator sp. | reverse complement strand
ATAAAAATCTAAATAATTAAGGGGCGGTTTAATTTTTGTAAATTATAAAAAATTAAGAACCGTCCCTATAACAAGGAGGGAGTAAGATGTCAAAGAGACCAGATGATTTTGAAGTTAGAAGACAACATCTTAAAAATTTAACTGATGAAGAGCTTGAAAGAAGATTTTGGCAGCTTGCAGAGGAAATCGTTAAACCTTTAGTTGAGCTTGCATATAATCATACATCACCTGCAGTTGAAAGATCTGTTCTATTAAGAATGGGATTTTCAAGTATAGAAGCAAAGGCAATTGTTGAAGGGGTTATGAAGCTTGGACTTTTAGGAAAGGGCGCAGGAAATGTAGTTTACAGACTCGCTAAGAAGAAAAATTTACCAATAAGAGAAGCAGGACTTTTACTAGTTGAAGGAAAGGCTTGGGAGGAAGTTCCTGGACTATTTGAGGGAGGTGCTGCAAATGCTTGAAAAGAATAAAAAGCTTGATATAGAAGAAATTTTGAAGGATCTTGAAAATTATAGACCAAAAAGAAGAGGTTGGCACTGGAGGGAAGAACAAGGCAAGCAAGTTTACGGTGAATTTGAATATCACCAAGCATCAAAGCCTTTAAAGCAAAGCATTCCACTTCCAGCTGCAAGAAGCTTTGGAAATATAGACCCACAGCCTGATTGCATTGTTACAACTGAGATTGCATCAGGTAGGTTTGAAGATGACATAAGAAGAATGAGAATGGCTGCATGGCACGGTGCAGACCACATAATGGTTATTAGAACAGCAGGACAGAGCCATTATGATGGACTTATTGAAGGAACTCCTGAAGGAATTGGCGGTGTTCCAATATCAAGAAAACAAGTTAGGGCGACAAGAAAGGCCCTTGATCTTATAGAAGAAGAAGTTGGAAGACCAATAAACTTCCATTCATATGTATCAGGTGTTGCAGGACCAGATATTGCTGTTATGTTTGCTGAAGAAGGAGTTAACGGAGCTCACCAGGACCCACAATATAATGTTTTATACAGAAACATAAACATGATAAGATCCTTCGTTGATGCAGCTGTTGCAAAGAAGATAATGGCATGGGCAGATATGGTGCAAATAGACGGTGCCCACAACGCCAACGCAACTGCAATGAAGGCATGGAAGGTTATGCCAGAGCTTATGGTTCAGCATGCTATAAACTGTGCCTTCTCAAAGGCTGTAGGAATGAAGCCAGAAAACATTGCTTTATCTACAGTTCCACCAACAGCACCACCTGCACCATGTTTAAGACTTGACCTTCCATATGCAGTTGCTCTAAGACAATTATTTAAAGACTACAAGATGAGAGCACAGATGAATACAAAGTATATGGAAAGCGATACAAGGGAAGCTACAGTAACCCATGTATTAAACCTTTTAATTTCAAGACTTACAAGGGCAGATATACAATCGACAATAACTCCAGACGAAGGAAGAAACGTTCCATGGCATTACTACAACATTCAGGCAATCAGCACTGCAAAGCAGGCGCTTGTTGGAATGGATGGACTTTTAGAAATGGTAGAGCTCAAAAAAGATGGTTACCTTGCTGAAAAGGTTAGAGAGCTTAAGGAAAGAGCCGTTCTATTTATGGAAGAAATACTTGAAGTTGGTGGATACTTCAAGGCTGTTGAAATGGGCTTCTTCGTTGACTCAGGTATGTATCCAGAAAGAAATGGAGACGGTATTGTAAGACACATAGACGGAGGAATTGGTGCAGGAACAGTTGTCGAAAGGGATAAGGATTACATGGCACCAGTTTGCGAACACTTTGGATATAACAATCTTCCAGAAGGATTAGATAAGCCATGTGACCTTATAGATGGCTGCACATTCCATAAGCCAGAAAAGATTGTATTTATAGATGAGCTTGATGAAAACGACAATGTATATAACAGATTAAAGGAAACAGAACATTTAAGAAAATCAACTGAAATCAAGCCAGAGGTTGAATGGACAGGCGATGGAATAGTTGCAACAACTATTTTCCTACCCTGCGATGAAGACACAGCAGAGGCTGCAGCCTTAGAAATCGGTAAGAAGATGGGCCTTGAGGATGTTGTTGTAATTCACAAGCTACCTGCCCATCCATCAGAAGGAACAGTTGTTGAAATTAAGGGTAGAGTTCCATTTACAGTTGATGTTTCAAAGCTTGCTATTCCAAAGAAACCAGAGGTTTTAGATGATGATGTTATAAGAAAGGACATCGAAAGAAAGGGAATGAAGGTTGTTGCAGCAACTGTTGGTGAAGACGAACACTCTGTAGGACTTAGAGAAGTTATAGATATCAAGCACGGTGGAATTGAGAAATATGGTATAGAAGTTCATTATTTAGGAACTTCTGTTCCAGTTGAAAAGCTTGTTGACGCTGCAATTGAGCTCAACGCTGATGCAATACTTGCAAGCACAATCATTACCCACAACGATGTTCACATTAAGAATATGAAAAAGCTCCATGAGCTCTGCATAGAAAAGGGTATTAGGGATAGAATAATCCTTGCAGCAGGTGGAACCCAAATTAACGATGACATTGCTAAGGAAGCAGGTATGGACGCAGGATTTGGTAGAGGAACTAAGGGAGTTCACGTGGCATCCTTCCTTGTAAAGAGAAGATGGGAAATGGAGAAGGATAAGAATGAAAATTGATTGTCTAATTGCAGAAATAGGCAGCACGACGACGGTTTTAAATGCATTTAATATAAAGGATGAGATAAAATTCATAGGTCAAGGACAGGGTCCTACGACTGTCCTTGAGGGGGATGTCACAATAGGCCTTAATATGGCTCTAGACTCCCTTGCAAAAAATATAGGTGCTGACTATATAGAATATGATGAATTCTTTGCAACTTCCAGTGCAGCTGGAGGACTTAGAATGACAGTCCACGGCCTTGTTTATGACATGACAGTAAGGGCGGCAAAGGAAGCCGCCCTTGGGGCCGGGGCCATTATTAAGATGGTCACTGCAGGTAAACTAAGAAGGACTGACCTTCAAAAGATTAAGGAAATAAGGCCAAATATAATCCTTGTTGCAGGTGGAGTGGATTATGGCGAAAGGGAAACAGCCCTTTACAACGCAGAACAGATTGCTAATTTAAAGCTTAATGTTCCAGTGATTTATGCCGGAAACATTGAAAATCATGAAGAGGTTAAACTTATTTTTGAAGAGGCAGGACAGCCTCTGTATATAGTTGAAAATGTTTATCCAAGGATAGACATGCTAAACGTTGAACCAACAAGAAAGGTTATACAAAAGGTTTTTGAAGAGCATATAACTAAAGCTCCAGGAATGTCAAAGGTTAGAAGCATGGTTAACGAATCTATAATTCCAACACCAGGAGCGGTGATGGAAAGCGCAATTTTACTCCACGAAGCTTTAGGAGATTTGATGGTTTTAGATGTTGGGGGGGCAACTACAGACGTTCACTCTGTTACTGAAGGCAGCGATGAAATTCAAAGAATTCTAATAAGTCCAGAGCCCTTCGCGAAAAGAACAGTAGAAGGGGACCTTGGAGTATATGTTAATCTTCCCCATATAGTTGAAAAAATAGGTCTTGAGGAACTTAAAAAGGAATTCCCTGATGCTGAAGAATTAATAGAAAACAGAAAGCCGATTCCAGAAACCGATAGGGAAAAGGAATTTATAGAAAGGCTAACCAAAGAGGCGGTTTTGACTGCAGTAAGAAGACATGCAGGGGGATTGAGGCATATATTTGGCCCTACTGGAAAGAAAACAGTTGCAGAGGGAAAAGACCTTACTAATGTAAAATATATTATAGGGACTGGAGGAGCCTTGACAAGGCTGCCTAAGCGGGTTGAAATATTGTCCAGCATTCCCTATGACAACACAGGAGATATGTTCCTTTATCCCAAAAAGGGAGTTAAGGTGCTTATCGATAACTATTATATAATGGCTTCCCTTGGAGTTTTATCTAAAAAACACAAGGAGGCTGCACTAAAACTATTAATGGAAAGTTTAGGTTTGGAAGGTGCTTAATATGTATCCACGAGTTGAGGTAAATTTAAATAAATTAAAGGAAAATGCAAACTTTTTAGCAAGGTTATCTGAAAAGCATGGAATTAAAATTATGGGGGTTACTAAGTGTTTCTGTGCAATTCCAGAGCTCTCAAAGGCTTTAGTTGAAGGTGGAGTAGAATATATAGCCGATTCAAGAATTGAAAATCTGATTAAGCTCAAGGAACTTGACGTTAAGAAGGTTCTTTTGAGAATACCAATGCAAAGTGAAGCTGAGCTTGTTGTAAAATATGCAGATTACAGTCAAAATTCGGAACTTGAAACTTTAAAGCTTTTGGGGGCAAAGGCTTTAGAGATTGGGAAAATTCATAAAGTAATTTTGATGGTAGATTTAGGGGATTTAAGAGAGGGGATATGGCCGGAGGATGTTGACAGCTTTGTTGCTGAAGCTGTTAAAATAGAAGGTATTAAAATTGTTGGGTTTGGCGTTAATCTAACCTGCTATGGTGGAGTTATTCCAGATGAGAATAATCTTGGAAGGCTTGTTGAGATTGCAAAAAAGATGCAGGAAAAATATAATTTAGAGCTTGAGATTATATCAGGCGGAAATTCTTCAAGCTTATATTTACTTTTAGAAGATAGGCTGCCAAAGGGGATTAACAATTTAAGGTTCGGTGAAGCTTTACTTCTTGGTAGAGAAACTGCCTTTGGAAATTTTGTAGATGGACTTCATAAGGATGTGTTTATTTTAAAGGCTGAGATAATAGAATTAAAAGAAAAACCATCTGTTCCTATCGGAAACATTGGTATGGACGCCTTTGGGCAAAAACCCCATTTTGAAGATAAGGGAATCATGAAAAGAGCAATTGTTGCGATGGGAAGGCAGGATATTGACCCAAGTGGACTTATCCCCTTAGATCAGGATATATCAATCGTTGGTGCAAGCAGCGACCATACAATTTTAGATGTTACCCACAGCAAAAGGGAATATAAAGTTGGTGATACAGTAGAATTTGTGATGGAATACGGTGCCCTCTTAAGGGCTATGACATCTGAGTATGTAAAAAAGGTGACAGTTTAACAAAAAGCCAACTGATGAGATCGATCATCAGTTGGCTTTTCATTTATATTATTACTTTGTTATAAACCCAATTTTTCTTTGCATCTTTCTTAACGTTTTTGTGGCGACGTAATTTGCCTTTTCTGCACCTTTTTTATAAATATTTTCAAGATATGTTTTGTCTTCTAAAAGTTCCTTAACTTTATTTTGAATTGGAGCAAGTTCACTTATTACAGCTTCTGCAACATCTTCTTTAAATTTTGCGTAACCGCATCCTTCATATTTTCCTTCAATTTCTTCTGGTGTCATATTTGTTATTGCAGACAATATATTTATTAAATTCTTTATTCCAGGTTGATCGTCGCTATATCTTACAACACCTACTGTATCGGTTACTGCCCTTGATATTTTCTTTTTTATAACCTCTGGTGGATCCATGATTAAAATATAACCATTTGGATTATCCTCAGACTTTGACATTTTCTTTGATGGGTCTTGAAGGTCCATTATCTTTGCTGCCCTTTCTGGAATGTATGCTTCAGGGACCTTGAAGGTGGGGCTGTATAGGTTGTTGAATCTAATTGCAATATCCCTTGCAAGTTCAAGGTGCTGCTTTTGATCCTTTCCAACAGGAACAAGATCTGTATTGTAAAGAAGAATATCTGCTGCCATAAGAACAGGATAATTAAATAGTCCCGCACTTATGCTCTCGCCAAGTTTTTGAGCTTTATCCTTATACTGCGTCATTCGGCTTAGCTCTCCCATGTAGGTAAAGCAGTTTAACAGCCATGCAGCTTCGCTGTGGGCAGGAACATGGGACTGAATAAATAAGGTGTTTTTCTCAGGATCAATGCCTGAAGCTATATATATAGCTAAAATTTCAAGGGTTCTTTTCCTTAAAAGGGCAGGCTCCTGCCTTACGGTTATAGCATGTAAATCAACGACACAAAAATATGAATCATACTCATCCTGAAGTTTAACCCAATTTTTAATGGCGCCAAGGTAATTTCCAAGGGTTAAATCTCCAGATGGCTTTATTCCGCTAAATATTACCTTTTTCTCTTCCATACCAAACACCCCTTTCTTTAAAATTGGTAAATTATGAAAATGTCCAAAAGTCAAAATGTCAAGTGGCAGGCACTAATAAAAAACACCCTATACAAAAGTATAGGGCGCAAAGTGCGCGGTGCCACCTATTTTCGGGATAAAACTCCCCTCATTCTTTAAGCCTTTATAACGTAAGGCTAACGGCTCTGGCTACTCCATTCACCATGCTCCTTAGGGACCCATTCGGCTTAAGGGATGCTGCCGCATTCCCACCAGCAGCGGCTCTCTGTAAGCTCCTTTTTAAGCCTACTTGCTCCCATCATTGGATTTAAGTATATACTATTATATTATATAATAGTTGTCAAGAAATAACAAAATTTGTTTGAAAATTCACACTATTTTTGGTATAATTTTAAAAAGAATGTTTTTGAGGTGATGCTATGAAGGTTTTAAAAAAGGATGGAAGGATTGAGGAATTTTATAAGGATAAGATAATTACTTCAATCGAAAATGCCTCTGACGATGTTAAGGAGCCTTTAACTTTATCTGATGTAGAAAATGTGGTTCATGAAGTAGAAAAAATATTATATAATCTTAATAAAAAAGAAGTAACAACCCATGAAATAAGGGAGGTTATAATTCTAGTGCTAAAAAATTTTGGCTTTCATGATGTAGCAGAAGCCTATAAAAATTTTATGTAAGGGGGAATTTTTATGTCAAGCTTAAAGGGAACAAGAACAGCGGAGAATCTCATGAAGGCCTTTGCTGGCGAATCACAGGCAAGAACTAGGTATACATATTATGCCAGCCAGGCGAAGAAGGAAGGATTTGTGCAGATTTCAAATATATTCATGGAAACTGCTGAAAATGAAAAGGAACATGCTAAAATATTTTTTAAATTTTTAAACGAAGACTTACAGGGTGAAACTGTTGAAATTACAGCAGATTATCCTGTTGGACTTTCAACAACTTTGGAAAATTTAAAATATGCAGCAAATGGCGAAAATGAAGAGTGGACAAAACTCTATCCAGAGTTTGCAAAGGTTGCTGAAGAAGAAGGCTTTCCAAAGATTGCATTTGCTTTTAGAAAAATAGCAGAAGTAGAAAAGAGGCATGAAGCAAGATATAGAAAGCTTTATGAGAATCTTGTGAAGGATAAGGTGTTTAAGAAGGATGAAAAGGTTCTTTGGAAGTGCAACAATTGTGGTTACATCCATGAAGGTGAAGAGGCACCAGCTATTTGTCCAACTTGTCAGCACCCGCAAGGATATTTTGAAGTATTTGTAGAAAATTATTAATTTAAAGGCGTCAAACTTTTGTTTGGCGCTTTTTTTAAGTGCGCCCGGCATGGGCGACAGCTTGACGGTGAAAGTCCGTTGTGGGCTTGGTAGTGGGAACCACTAGCC
>JAOAEI010000083.1 GCA_026416875.1 Caloramator sp. | reverse complement strand
CCAGTTACTTGTCCAGCTTGCCAGCATCCTCAAGGATATTTTGAAGTATTTATAGAGAATTATTAATATTTTAAAAAGGAGGGGTGTCCTCTCCTTTTTATTTTTTATTTTTTGTTTTATAATAGTTGTATAAATTATGGGGAGAGTGTTTTATATGCAGATATTAGATTTTTTAAATACAAATGAGGATATAAAAAAATTGTTTAACGTATATAAAAATGAATTTATTGAATCCTTTAAAAGGATAAAAAGAAGCGAAAAGAAAAAGAAATTGGCCATAAAGAAAAATAGCCAAATAATTTTTATAAAATGGTTTTATTCAACCTTGATTGATAATACATATTTTTCACCAGCAAATATTTTTAATAGGATAATTTATGAAAACTTTGGAGATGAAATCGCTGTTATACCTAATATTGTTCCTATATTTATTGAAAATGAGATAAGGGATTTTAAGATAGAGTATAGGGTATTTACAATTGATAAAAATCCTATATTTGACGACATAAGGTTCCTTCAGAGATATTTCTTAGGCAAGCGATTTGAGTTAAATAAATTGGATTTAAGGGCTATGGAGGAAGATATTCAGGATAACATTTTTGTTAAAGATGATTATTATTTATTTCAAATATTTAATATTGCCTCATATTTCAATGCTTTTTCCTATGAGGATATAGGGAAAAAGGTATTTATTACTGGCAATGATTTTGATGTGGAATTTTTTAATGACAGCAAATCATATTCTGAAATAATCAATTTTTGGATACCAATTGCTGCAGAGGCCTTTGAAAGATTTTTAGGAAATTTAAATCCATATAGTTCGAGCTATCTTAAAAAGTATATAAAAAACAAAACCATGCTTCAAAAACTTTTAGATAAAACATTAGCAGCACTCAATATAAACAAGGACGAGTTTGTCAATTATGCTTTGGGAATTGATAAAGACGAAGCAAAGAACTATTATGACAGCTATTTTATAGTATCAGCTTATTTGGTAAAATATTTTGTTATTCCATTAAGCTATTTTCTTCCGATACTACAGCCATGTTATATATCTAAAGTAAATTTTGATTTTATTTTTAACGATGCAGAGATAATACTTAAAGAAGGCTACTCTTCGTATGACATATTAAATGATCCATTTATGATTTATGATCTTAGTTATTTCGGTAATAAAATAATAACAAGAAAGGATAAGAGCAGACTACAGGACGTTTTTGATGCACCTGTTAATATCGATGAAATATTAAGGACTAAGGATGAAATATACAATAACCCTGAATTGCATGATTTTTGGCAGAACATAGATCCAAAGGAATTGGAGGAACTTATAAAGCTTTTAGATGAAAAAGTTGAGGATATGGTGGTTGAAGAAAAACCAAAAAGAAAACTTCATAAAGAAGGCAATGTAATTCATCTTTTTAACAATAAGAAATAAGAGAGGGGACGTAATGGAAAAATTAATAAAGATTTCAGTAAGGGAACTTGTTGAATTTATTTTAAGGAGTGGTGATATAGAGGCAGGGCTGTTAGCTACCGTTGATAGGGCACAGGAGGGTGCACGAATTCACAGGATGATTCAAAAAAATTACGGTAAAAATGATCAGGCGGAGGTTTGTGTAAAGCATTTGGTTAAAAAGGAAAAATATGGTATTGAAATTTCAGGAAGAATAGATGGATTAAGGCATGGAGAAATTTATACTTTAGAAGAAATTAAAACAACAACAAAGAAAATAGAGGATATTGAACTAAATTTTATGCACCTTGCTCAGGCAAGGTGCTATGCTTATATGTTTATGCTGGAAAGAAATTTAGATAGAATAAAGGTTAAAGTAATCTATATTAATATAGATTCACTAGAAAACAGAGCCTTTGAATATGACTATCAAATTAATGAATTAAAAGAGTTTTTTGATGGGATAGTTGAGGGTTATGTAAAATTTCTTGATAAGTCGTTAGAACATGATAACAAAAGAAATGAAAGTATAAAGGAAATAAAATTTCCCTATCCGTCCTTTAGGGAAAGCCAAAGAAAGCTTGCAGTTGCAGTATACAAGACGATAATTGAAGGTAAAAAACTTTTTTTAGAAGCCCCAACCGGAACGGGAAAGACGATGGGAACATTATTCCCTGCCATTAAGACGTTTTTAGGTCCTACTTCAAAAATATTTTATTTAACTGCAAAAACAGTAGGAAAAACATCTGCAGAGGATGCTATAAAGCTTTTGCAGAATAATGGGTTGATTATTAAATCAATAACATTGACTTCAAAGGAAAAAATATGCCCTAATGGGTTAAAATGTAGTCCGTTAGAGTGCCAGTTTGCAAAGGGGCATTATGATAGAATAAACGATGCTCTATTAGACTCCCTTTCTATTAATTTCTTTGATAGGGAGATGATAGAAGACCTTTCGAGAAAATATAATGTTTGTCCCTTTGAATTTTCTTTAGATTTATCTATGTTTTGTGATATTGTTATATGCGATTATAATTATGTATTTGATATAACTTCAAGCTTAAAGAGGTATTCTTTTGAAAGTAAGAACGATTATGTTTATCTTATAGATGAAGCCCATAATCTTGTAGATAGAGCACGGGATATGTATTCCATAACTTTATCGTATAATGAGTTTATCAATGTTAAGAAAAAGTTTAAATCCTATAGAAAACTAAATTTAGCTTTAGGAAGGGTTACAAAGTATTTTAATGGTATTAGGGAAAGCTTTGAAAATCGAGTTGTTTCAAAAATAGACGATGAGTTTTTAAAAGCAATAAACAAATGTGAAGAAGTTATAGAGGAGTTTGTGCTAAAAAATTTAATTAAGGATGAGGAACTTTTAAATTTATATTTTGATATAAAAAAATTTAAAAAAATAGCGGAACTACATGATGAAAATTACAGGACACTGCTTTTAAATGAGGAAGATATTTTAATTAAATTGCTATGTATTAATCCTTCTAAAACATTAAAGGAAATAATGGATAAGGCACAAGCAGCTATCCTGTTTTCAGCTACCTTTACCCCTTTGAATTATTATATGGACCTTTTAGGTGGGGACGGTTCTTATAAAATTAAACTCTCTTCTCCTTTTTCTAGGGAAAATATTTGTGTTATGCTTAATCCATATATTTCTACAAGATTTAATGATAGGGAAAATACCTATGAAAAGGTTGCTAAGGGAATAAAAAGCCTAACATATAAAAAGGGGAATTATTTAGTGTTTTTTCCATCATATTTTTATTTAAACGAGGTTTTAAAAAGGTTCCCTAAGGATGATGTGGATTTAATAGTTCAAAGGAGCGATATGACGGAGGAAGAAAAGGAAGATTTTTTGAAAAAGTTCAGTGAAGATAGTGAAAAAACCTTAATAGCCTTTGCAGTTTTAGGAGGGATATTCGGTGAGGGTATTGATCTTCCAGGAGACAAACTTATTGGCGTTTGTATCGTAGGTGTTGGGCTTCCGCAAATTAATTTTGAAAGGGATGTTTTTAAGGAGTATTTTGATGAAATGCTTGGTAAGGGATTTGAATATGCCTATATATACCCTGGTTTTAATAAAGTAATGCAGGCGGTAGGTAGGCTTATAAGGACAGAAAATGATAGAGGCGTTGTCTTATTGTTTGATGATAGGTTTTTAAAAAGGCCATATAATAATTTAATTCCAGGTCTTTGGAAACCACTAAAAATAGTCAAAGGAAATGAAGATATTATAAATGAGCTTAAGAATTTTTGGAAAGAGGAATGATGGCTAAAAGGATAAGCCATCATTCCTCTTTTTCTTTATAAAACTTGATGAAAATTTATAGAATAAAAATCCTTGCATTAAGAAAAATATTGAGCTCATTATAAAGGAAATTTCGTAACCGTTAGGCATTTCTGCAATAATAAATCCTGCCATTAAAGAAGAAAGGGCAACGGTAAGGTTGTTGGTTAATACAATTATGCTGTTAAACTTTGCCTGCTCCTCTTCGGGGACTGATTTCATAATAAGGTCGCTTTCGATGGGGATAGGAATATTTAAGAATAAGGCTCTTAAAAGATATAATATGGATAAAATACCTATCAAATACAATGTATCGATTTTTATAAAAGAAAGTATTAATATTACTGGGAAGGATAAAAGCTTAGCATACCAAAGGGTTTTTGTTTTCCCAAATATTTTAGAAGAGTATGGAGAAAGCAGCATAGCAAGAATCATTCCGATAATATTAAAGTTGTTGATAAAGGAAGCATCTAGAGTATTTAAATTTAATTTGCTTATAAGAAAGGTTGTATAATAAGGACCAACAAGTCCAAAGGCAAAGGAGCCTAATGATGTATACATAATTAAAAAGAACATCCTTGGAGTAAAATTTATTTTTATATTTGCCTTTGAAGAAGAAACTTCTATTTTTTCAGTTTTAATAAAAATAGCAGGCAAGAAGCTTATTAGGGCGAAAAAAGCAAAAAAAATCCATGTTTTTTCATAATTAAATTTATTTGATATATTACCGGCAAGATAGTTACCGATTAAGTTTGTAGTAACACAATAGGTCAATATGATACTTATAACCTTTACGGCATTGAAGCCTTTAGTATTTCTAACTATGAAGGGAGTTTTTATAACCACAACGATAGATAGACCTAATGCATATATTATTACTGCAAGAATTATATAAATAAAGTTTTTAGAAGTTGCCAACAATACTGAGCTAATAAAACATAATAAAGATGTTGCTGCGAATAATGCCTTATCGCTAAATTTAGTGCTCAAAATTCCCGTAACATAAGCGAAAAGCGCAAAGGATATTGTTTGAATCAAGGACAATGTCCCTACTATATCTTCTTTATACCCTCTATGCATAACGTATGGTCCAAGCAAAAATCCATATGCACCAACGAATATGCCTAAAAAAAGTTCGAATAAAAGATAATACGTCATGTTCCATTTTAGTTTTTTATCTATTTTCATTTTTAACCTCCTGAATTTAGTTTTAACCTTTAATAAATTATAACATTCTATAAATTAAATTCAACATTTAAATAAATTAAAAATATTTATTGACAATATTAATAATATTTATAGATATTACAAATATTTAATTGACTTTATTATATTTTTGGAATATAATTACACTAAAAGCTAAATATTGGTGGATGAAGGCCATTGAAGACATCGATTATTCGATGACCGGAGAAGCAAGGAATGGAATGTTCCGCTCCATTCCGAAACTTTCAGGTTAGATACAATGGTCGGACACAACCCTGGAGAGACCCATTTGGGCATCGAAGAAGTAATCTGCTATTTATGCAGAGAAGCTTTCAGATAAAAGGACAGGGAAAGGGAAGCATATCCTTCTATGCTTCTTTTTCCTTGTCCTTTTATTTTTTTATATCTTAAAGGAGGGGTTTTAATGCTGGATGTATTAAGGGGAGTTGGTTTGCTTTTATTCGTTCTTGTTTTATTTTCAGCCTTTAGCTTAAAGGCGCCAAAGGGAGAAAAGGCAATGTCAGGACTTGCAGGTGCAGCCGTTGCTACCTTCTTAATTGAAGCAATTTTTAAGTATATTTTTGGAGATTTTTTAGGAATAAAATTTTTAGGTGAAGTTGGAGCCTCTTCAGGAAGTATGGGTGGAGTTATTGCAGCAGCACTTGTTTCGATTTCAATGGATGCAAATCCTGTATATGCTGTTGTTGCAGCTGCAGCCTTAAAGGGAATTGGGATATTGCCTGGATTTTTAGTTGGATATTTAATTGGCCTTGCTGGACCTTTGCTAGAAAAAAAACTACCGAAGGGTTTAGATTTAATTGGAGGAGCGTTGATTATTGCACCCTTATCAAGGCTTATAGCTAAAGCGACCACACCAATAGTTAATAGCACCCTTTTAATTATTGGGGATGTGATAAGGTTGTCTGCAGAACAGTCTCCGTTTGTTATGGGATTCTTGCTAGGGGGAATTATAAAGATAATTTGCACATCACCTTTAAGTTCAATGGCCTTAACTGCGATGCTAAACTTAAAGGGTTTAGCAATGGGAATTGCGGGAATTGCAAGTTTTGGAGGAGCATTTACGAATGGAGTGGTTTTTAAAAGGTTGAAAATAGGAGATAGAGGAAATGTGATCGCAGTTATGCTGGAACCATTAACCCAGGCAGATTTAGTTACAAAAAATGCACCTGTTATATATTTTTCAGACTTTATAGGTGGTGGCATTGCTGGAATTGTTGCAGCTTATTTTAAAATAATTAATAATGCTCCAGGAACTGCATCGCCAATTCCAGGGCTTTTAGCTCCCTTTGGTTTTAACAATCCTAAAACTGTTTTAACAGCATTATTGTTAGCGGCTATAGGGGGACTAATTGGTGGTTTTATTGGAACTACAATTTATGTTTTCATAAAAAGGTTAAAGGAAAAGAAAATTAATGATGGAATTATTTCTGAGAATAAGGCAGTTTAAATTATGGGGTTATATCAAACACCCCTTTTATTTTTTATGATATAATTAAGTTGGTGATGTGTATGGATTTATTTGATTATATGAATAAACAAACCAAAGAAAAATTAGAACCTTTAGCAGAAAGGATGAGGCCTGAGAGCCTAGATGAGTTTGTCGGTCAGGAACATCTTATAGGAAGGGGAAAGATGCTTTATAGGGCTATTTCTACGGATAATTTAACTTCTGTAATACTTTATGGTCCACCAGGAACAGGAAAGACTACCCTTGCAAGGATAATAGCCAATACTACAAAATCAGAGTTTAGACAGATAAATGCAGTAACATCTAATCTAAGTGAAATAAAACAGGTTACCGACGAAGCAAGCAAGATGCAAAAGTTATATGGCAAAAGAACTATTCTTTTTATCGATGAGATACATAGATTTAATAAACTTCAGCAGGATGCCCTTTTACCGTATGTTGAAAAGGGAACTGTGATTTTAATTGGAGCCACAACTGAAAATCCTTATTTTGAAGTTAATAAGGCTCTCCTTTCAAGGTCTTTGATATTTGAATTAAAACCTATAGAAGCAGAGGATATTTTTAAAGTTTTAAAAAGGGCACTGACTAGTGAAAGGGGATACAAAGGAAAGGATATTGAAGTTTCAGATGAAGTCCTTTGGTTTTTGTCAGAGCATAGCGGAGGGGATGTAAGAAGAGCACTAAATGCGCTTGAAATGGCAGTTTTAACTTCGAAAAAGGAAGATGGGAAAATAATTATAACCTTAGAGGATGCATCAGAATGCATGCAAAAACCACCCTTAAATTATGATAAGGATGGGGATAACCATTATGATGTGATATCAGCCTTTATAAAAAGCATGAGGGGTTCAGATCCCGATGCTGCGGTTTACTATCTTGCAAGGATGTTAGAAGCTGGAGAGGATCCAATGTTCATTGCCAGAAGGATAGTTATATGTGCCAGCGAGGATGTTGGTAATGCTGATCCTATGGCTCTAAATGTTGCAGTATCTGCTGCAAAGGCTGTTGAATTTATAGGTATGCCTGAGGCAAGGACTGTCTCT
>JAOAEI010000082.1 GCA_026416875.1 Caloramator sp. | reverse complement strand
TTCACTTGCTATTTCTAAATCTAATTCCTCCATAGCCTTAAGATACTCTAAATATTGTTCAGTGATTTCAGCTATAGGTATGTTGTAAATATCAACCTCTGCTTTTTTTATTAGATGAAGCAATAGATCTAATGGTCCTTCAAAAACATCAAGTTTTATGTTAATCGACATATAATCACCTGCTAACTAATTGTATTGCAATAATAATTATTCCATTGAATACAAACTCAATTAACCTAGCTATAAAGTTTTCAAAGGGTGGGAACATCAATAATAGAAATAAAATAAACATTCCCTTCCCTTCAATTGAATAAATTATATCTGCTATTTTACCCCTAAATAATTCTGCAAAAATTTTTGATCCATCAAGGGGTGGAAATGGAAGCATATTAAATACAGCTAAGCCTACATTAATCAATATTAAATCCTTCAAAAAATAAACAACAGCATAAGACTCAGGTTGAAACTTAAAATAAATAATTGAAGCTAAAAAAGCAAGTAAAAGGTTAGATACTGGACCTGCTAAAGATGTCAACATAGTTCCAAGTCTTTGATTCTTATAATTCGTAGGGTTTATAGGAACAGGCTTTGCCCATCCAAATTTAAACAAAAATAATGATAACAGCCCTAATAAATCCACATGTGAGAAAGGATTTATTGTTAATCTATTAAAATATCTAGGAGTTTCATCTCCTTGTGCAGTTGAAATCAAAGCATGGGAATATTCATGGATAGTCAATGATAAAATTATAGCAATTGCAGTTAGTATAAAAGTTCCCAAATCATAATTGTTCATTTTATCTCCCCCAGAATTTCAACAATTTTTCTATTTTATAATTTACTGCCTCCTCTACTTTAAGTCCTTTAAAATTAATTTTAACCCTATCTATATTTTTTATATAATTAACAATACTTTCATTTTTACTAAACAAACAATATAACACTTTGTTATTGATTCTATTTTTGTTTAAAATTAAATATCTATACAAATCTTTAACATCACCTTCAATTAATTTATAAACCTGCTTTAGAAACTTACAATTTAAAATAAAATTTTTACTAAGGTTTAAAATTTCCATTGTTTTTAAGATAATTTTTTCATCATTGTTAAAGAATAAAATGATAAATTTTTCTTCATCTTCTAAATTACAAAAAGTTTCCATGTCAAAGTCAAGATTTAGTTTTAAATTCGAATCTATTAGAATATTAAACAAACTCAATTCTTCAAAAAGACTTAGCGTATAATTAATATTTTTTTCTTGTAATGTCCCTATAATCTCATTTCTAAGCCTATTTCCTGGCAATAAATTTACATATCCATTGGATAAAGCAAGTTTTATCAGGTCAAAGGTCTTTTTTTCAAAATAAAAATTAAACCTTGAAGCATATTTTATTCCCCTAAAAATTCTTGAAGGATCATCACGAAAGCTCAAATCATGCAATACCTTTATTCTTCTATCTTTAATGTCTTCTATTCCATTAAATGGATCAATTAAAATTTCATCTTTTAAGTCATAGGCTAAAGAGTTTATAGTAAAATCCCTTCTTTTTAAATCTTCATGAATATTGGTAGGAATTACAATTGGTTTAGATGCAGGGATAGGATAAAACTCCCTTCGTGACATAGCTAAATCTATTCTTTTATCCTTATATTTAAAAGTCGCTGTTTTATAATGTTTATGAAATTCAAATTCAATATTTAATTTCTTTGAAAGATCATCCATAATATCAAAATAGTTTTCCTCTTCTGCCTCTACAGCAAAATCATAGTCCATTGGTTCTAAAGAAAGTATTTTATCCCTTATGGCTCCCCCAACTAAATAAAAATTAAAATCATATTTCTTAAATAAATCCTTAAAAAAACTTACAACTTCGTCTTTTTCAATATTTATAAACATATATACCACCCTAAAACCGAGCATCTACTTAAGTATATAATTTTTACTTAATAGATTCAAGAGAAAAATTAAAACGGGTAGATTGATCCTACCCGTTTTATCTCAAGTTTAAGTATGTTTTAAACATCTTCTCCAACAAATCAAAGTAAGTTGCTTTCTTTATGTCCTGATCTACTATAACTTGTGCTTGAGCATAAACCTTTTCTCCTTCTACTGCCTTAATTATACCAACTGCATCTCCTTTTTTAATAGGAAGTTTTAAATCTTTAAAAAGTTCAATTTTAGTTTCATAATTAATCTTTGTTCCTTTTTCCAATAGGATTCTTAAATCTTCATTTGCTATTAATCGAACTTTTTCAGGTTTTGCCATTGGCAATTTAATTTCTGCTACAAGATCACCTTTTTTTACAACTATAACAGACTCAAACTTTGCAAATCCTGTATCTAAAAGTTTTGCTGCCATTTCATTCCTTTCTTTTGCTGAAGGAGCACCCATAACTACTGCAATAAACCTTATACCATTTCTTTGAGCCGTTGCTGAAATACAATACATAGATTCCTTCACATAACCAGTTTTTATCCCATCACATCCGTGGTAGCTCTTTATCATTTTATTTCTATTTACAAGGGTAAAGGGTTCCTTTCTACCTTCACTTATAGTTTCCATCCATATCTTAGTGTAGTCTAAAATTTTTGAGTGTTTTAAAAGCTCACGGGACATTATAGCTACATCCATAGCTGAAGTGTAATGATTTGGATCAAAGAATCCTGTGCAATTTACAAAATGAGTATTATTCATACCGAGTTCCTTTGCTCTTTTATTCATTTTTTCAACAAATGCTTCCTCTGTTCCTGCCAAAAATTCTGCTAAGGCTACCGATGCATCATTTGCTGACTCCACTGCAACTCCCTTTAAAAGTTCTTCAACTGTTCTTATTTCGCCCTGTTCTAAGAACATTGTGCTACCGCCCATCGATTTTGCTCTTGGGCTTACAACTACCTTATCTGTAAGTTTAATATCTCCTCTGTCTATAGCCTCCATGGTAAGGAGCATAACCATTATTTTAGTAACGCTTGCAGGATAGACCTTATCATTCGCATTCATTTCGTATAAAATTTTCCCTGACGAATTTTCCATAAGCAAAGCTGATTTACAATCCAATTTTAATCCATCAGGATTTTTAGCAAAAACTTGGGTTGGAGTTAATAGCATTAATAACGATATTAATAAAGCTATGTATCTTCTCATATAATTACCTCCCTTTTTTTATCTAATTTTATTATTCCCTGCTTAAGTCTTTTTATTATCCTACTTGGGAGGTTATAAATATAAAAAGCACGATGTTAATTACATCGTGCTTAAAATCTTTGAATTCCATCCTTTGTAACAACACCGAAGATAAGCGGCCTTGGTTCAGGTTTGTCCTTTGTTATTTGGAAGGCTCTTTTTAATCTTTCTTCACAATCCTTTACTTTACTCAAATCGTTTACATGAATATAAGCAAGCGGTTCACCTTTTTCAACATAATCTCCAACCTTTTTATTTAAAACAACCCCAACAGCAAGGTCTATTTGGCTTTCCTTAGTTTCCCTACCTGCTCCTAAAACAAGGGCAGCTAGACCAACTTCAATTGCAACTATTTTATTTACATAGCCGCTTTCTTCCGCCTTAAACTCTATAATATGATCTGCCTTTGGTAAAAGCTCTGGGTTATCTATAACTGCAGGATCTCCACCCTGTGCTGCAACAAATTCTTTAAATTTATTCAATGCTGCTCCTGTTTTTATGGTATCTTCTAAAATCCTTCTTGCTGTTTCTATATCATCAGCCTTTTTAGCTAAAATAAGCATATATGAACCTAGGGTCATGCATAGTTCATATAAATCCTTTGGTCCTTTTCCGTTAAGTGTATCAATCGCTTCCTTTACTTCTAAAGCGTTACCAACTGCAAATCCAAGGGGTTCATCCATATCTGATACTATTGCAATAGTATTTCTTCCTACATTAGTTCCGATATCTACCATCTCTTGTGCAAGGGCAAAGGAATCATCTAAAGTCTTCATAAAGGCTCCTGCACCAGTTTTAACATCTAAAACAATAGCATCCGCACCTGCTGCTATTTTTTTACTCATAATGCTTGAAGCAATTAAAGATATATTATCAACAGTTGCTGTAACATCCCTTAAAGCATAAAGTTTTTTATCTGCAGGTGCTAAATTTGCAGTTTGTCCTGCTACTGCAAGTTTTACTTTATTTACATTCTCAATAAATTTTTCCTTCGGCATTTCAATACTAAGACCTTTTATGGATTCAAGTTTGTCTAATGTTCCACCAGTGTGTCCAAGTCCCCTTCCTGACATCTTTGCAACAGGTGCCCCTGCTGCTGCAACCATAGGACCGAGAACTAAAGTTGTAGTATCTCCTACACCCCCTGTTGAATGTTTATCAACTTTAATTCCTTCAATTGCAGATAAATCAACAACTTCTCCTGAATTAACCATAGCCATTGTAAGGTCTGCAGTTTCCCTTTTATTCATCTTTTGAAAATAAATTGCCATGAGAAGGGCTGAAACTTGATAATCTGGAATTTCTCCTTTAGTATATCCATTGACTACAAATTCAATCTCTTCCTTTGTTAATTCTCCACCATTTCTTTTCTTTAAAATAATATCATACATCCTCATAGGATTATCCCCCTATCACATCGATTTTATAATCTCCTTAACTAATTTAACAAACTTTTCTGTTGCTTTTGCTGCTGTAGCAACGACCCTTTCATGATCAAGGGGCTCTAAATTATCTGGAATGGCCATATCAGTAATGCAGGAGATACCAAGAACCTTCATGCCACCATGGTTTGCAACAATAACCTCTGGAACTGTAGACATTCCTACTGCATCAGCTCCCATATATCTTAACATTCTAAGTTCTGCTGGTGTTTCATAATTCGGACCTGATACAGCAACATACACACCCTTTTGAACTTTAACATTTATCCTTTGGGCACATTCTTCTGCTATCCTAATAAGTCCTCTGTTATATGCCTCTGACATATCTGGGAATCTTGGTCCAAGCTCCTCATAATTTTTGCCTATAAGTGGATTAGCTCCTATCATATTTATGTGGTCTGTTATAATCATCAAATCCCCAGCTTCAAATTCTGGATTCATACCACCTGCTGCATTTGTAACAATAATTTTTTCAATGCCTAATGCCCTCATAACCCTAATAGGCAAAGTTACGTCCTTTAAATCATGTCCTTCATAATAATGGAATCTTCCATTCATGGCCATAACATACTTATCACCAATATATCCAAAAATAAATTCACCAGCATGCCCTACAACTGTTGATTCAGGGAAATGAGGAACCTCGCTGTATTTAATGGCCATTTTATTCTCTATTTCTTCTGCAAGCTTCCCAAGTCCTGATCCCAATATAACAGCCACATCAGGCGTCCTTTCAATTTTTGATTTTATGTATTCCTTTGCCTCCATTATTTTTTCTAAATAATTCATACTTACCCCTCCTACATTTTGTTTACAATACCTTTAACTAGCTTTATGAACTTTTCTCTAACCTTCATTGAAGTTTCAATCACTTCCTCGTGGTTAAGTGGTTGATCTAAAATTCCAGCTGCCATATTTGTTATGCAGGAAATGCCTAATACCTTTATTCCTGAATGGTTTGCCACAATAACCTCTGGAACTGTTGACATACCAACAGCATCTCCTCCAAGCTTTCTTATTGCTCTTATTTCAGCTGGAGTTTCATAATTCGGACCTGTTAGCATAAAGTATACACCTTCAACAACTGGAACATCAATAGCTTTGGAAACATTTTTTGCTATTTCAATTAATTCCCTATCATAAGGATTGGACATATCTGGGAACCTTGGTCCAAATTCATCGATATTTCGTCCTATTAACGGATTAGCCATTGAAAAATTAATATGATCCTTAATGATCATAAGATCTCCCGGCCTAAAGTTTGTATTTACTCCACCAGCTGCATTTGTAACAATTAATTTTTTAACCCCAAGCATTTTAAATACTCTAACAGGTAGAGTAACTTCCTTCATTGAATATCCTTCATAAAAGTGGAATCTGCCATTCATTAGCAATACATTTTTATCCTCTAATCTTCCAAAAATAAATTTACCGGCATGACCTGCAACAGTAGAAACAGGGAAATTTGGAATATCGCTATAGGATATTTCAATCTTGTCTTCAACCTCATCGGCTAATATCCCTAGCCCAGAGCCTAGTATTATCGCAATTTCCGGAACATGTGGAATTTTACTTTTAATAAATTCTGCTGCTTCTTTGATTTTTGTTAATTCCTGCATGTTATCACCTCTTATTTTAATATTTCCTTTGCAAAGCTTTCACCGTTTATGTTTGCCTTTACATTTAAAAGTTCTGCTATTGTTTTTCCAATATCAGCAAAAGTTTTTCTCGTTCCTAAATTTACTCCACTTTTTATTTCTTTACCATATATTAATATTGGAATATATTCTCTTGAATGGTCTGTGCTTTCTGTAGTTGGATCACATCCATGATCAGCTGTGATTATAAGAACATCATCATCCCTCAAATTTTCAAGAATTTCTGGAATTCTTCCATCAAACTCCATTAAAGCTTTAGCATACCCTTGCACATCATTTCTATGACCATAAAGCATATCAAAGTCAACTAAATTAGTGAAAATTAATCCCTTTGTATTCATCTTCATATATTCAATTGTTTTATCTACTCCATTCATATTATTTTTAGTATGAACTGCCTTTGTTATTCCATAACCATCATAAATATCTTCTATCTTTCCAACTGCACAAACATCCATGCCACTTTCTTGAATATAATTTAATAGTGTTTTATTAAATGGCTTTAAAGCAAAATCTCTTCTGTTGGAAGTCCTTTTATAGCTTCCTGAAGTTCCTATAAATGGCCTTGCTATTACTCTTCCTACACCATGTTCTCCAACAAGCATTTCCCTGGCAATTCTGCACATTTCATAAAGCCTTTCAAGAGGAATAACTTCTTCATGGGCTGCAATCTGAAATACACTATCAGCTGATGTATAAACAATTGGATAGCCAGTCTTTACATGTTCATCTCCTAATTCTTCTATTATAGCTGTTCCTGACGCTGGTTTATTGCCGAGGGTTTTTGTTCCTATTCTTCTTTCAAATTCTTCTATTAACTCTCTTGGGAACCCATTTGGATATGTAGGAAAAGGTCTTTCTAATATAAGTCCAGCAATTTCCCAATGTCCTGTAGTTGTATCTTTCCCTTTGGACATTTCACCTGATCTTCCGTAGCTTCCTTCTGGTGAATCAATAGGATCAATGCCATTAATGCCATCTATATTCCCCAGACCTAGTCTTTGCATATTTGGAAGTTTTAATCCTCCGATTGCCTTTGAAATATTCCCTAAAGTATCGCTACCTTGATCGTTATAAATATGAGCATCTGGTAATTCGCCAATGCCAACGCTGTCTAAAACAATTAAAACAACGCGGTTAATCATAAAATATCCTCCTTTAAGCACCAAATAAATATTTTGGGAATTTTATTATACAACATTTTTCAAAAAATAAAAAGGGCATTATGCCCTTGGATGTGATTATTTTATGATAATGTCATGTTGTAAAGTAATATGATAAAATGTCACTATGAGGAACGAGGTGTTTTATT
>JAOAEI010000081.1 GCA_026416875.1 Caloramator sp. | reverse complement strand
GAGTATTTGATCAAGGGTTGCAATTTCATCAGGTTCAATTCTAAGATTTCCATCTTTATCATATATAGGTCCAGTGAAGGGATGATATATATTGCTAATAACCATCCTTTTCATGTGTTCAATAAGCTTTTGGGTTTCAAGGGGAATAAGCTCTTTGGAATAATATATATCTAAAACCCCAGAATCAATCCCCCACCAAAAGTTAACAAGTTTGTTGGTCCCGCTAAATATATCTGAAATAGTTTTTATGCTCCCGTTTAATATGTTATTTAATATTTTTTCATAAAATATTCCCCATCTCCAAATCGGTGCAGCAAGGTATTTATCGGGTTTCTTATCACTAATGGATGTAAGCATCGAATATACACCGTATTCCTTTGTGATTGGATGCTCCTCATCAACGGTAATATTAGCAATAATATCGGCGCCAAGTTCAATAAGCTTGTCGTCAGCATCTTCGTTTTTGATTTTACTATACCAATCATTTGTCCAAGAAACTAAAATTTTTGCAAAGGGGTTAACAAGCCTTACGCCTTGAGTAAAGGCATTAATTGATGATATAACCTCTGGAGCAGGACTTGTAGCTACATAACCAATTTTATTTGTTTTAGTTAAGGAACCAGCTATAAGTCCTGATAAAAATCTTGGTTCGTAGGTTCTTCCAAAGTAATTACCTACATTTGAATATGGTTTAAACTCCGAACAGTTAAAAAATTTAATATTAGGATATTCAATTGCACATTTAACGGTTGAATTTAAAAATATAGGACTTGTTGTAAAAATAACATCAAAATTTTTTTCGGCAATATTCTTTATCGCATCATAGGATGAATCATCAAGGGGAATATTATCAAAGTATTCAGTTGTCAGCTGATCATTTAAAACCTCCTGGACATATCTTCTACCTAACTCATGTGCGTAAGTCCAACCAGAATTTTCAGGGTCCTTTGCATAAACAAAGGCAACTTTTAAGTTTTTCTTAATATTTACAATAGAAGTTAATGTGGTTATTATATTTTGTTCATTGATACTCGGTGAAGTTTGGATTTCATCATCGATAGAAGATATCGACTTTAATATTTGGATAATGTTTCGTATTCTTTGACTTAATATATCCTCCGAAACTTCAATAGGTATTCCATATAAATTGCAATACTCCAAGAAGGCATCGGCAGTTGTAATAGGAAGTTTGTTGCCACCAAGTTTAAGATATAGCCTTCTAAAATTCATATAAATATATTTTTCAAAAAATTTATATTTGTTTTCCTCGAATTTTATTTCGCTAGGATTAAATTCTTCTAATATCTTTAATAATTTATTAAAACATCCAAGTTTAGAAAAATAAATAGATTGAATACCTGTAATCTTGTTAAAATTAAGGAATTCATAATAAAGCTTTATTTCATGGTTGGTTTCATCATATTTGGGAATTAATTTTGTTACATCTGCATAAATTGAATATACATCGAAATATTTTAATATGCTAACTCTTTTATTTCCCTCAACTACATAATACCAATTGAGATATTCATAAACCTTTATAGGATCCCTTATGCCTTCTTCAAGGTGGGCTTTGCAAAGTGCAACCCATTTTTTTTGAAATTCTGTATTTGGACCTAATATGGGCATAAAATTCCTAGCAAAGGACCTACTCCTTAAATAGGTATATGTCCCAATAATTTTTTTTAAGGGTATTTCCTTTATTCCTATATTTATTTCTGAAATAATTTCAGTGTTTTTAAGTATTCCCTCTAGGGATGGTAGGTATCCAGATTGACCTAAGGAAGCATTTTTAGAATATTCCTTAAGGGCTAATTTTCTTGCATTAACATAATGTTCCTCAGGAGAAAAATTTCGCATTAAACCACCTCATAAAAATGCTTTTAAAATATAATATATAAAAATAGGAAAACTTGCAATTAATTTTATGTTAAAAATTTTAAAGAGGGGCTTTCCCCTCTTTAAAAAAGTTCAGGATATTTTTCTCTAACATATTCATCTATTGCTTCTGCTACCTTTTTTGAAAGACTTACAGCTTCAACAACTGTCCTTGCGCCAGTTACAACGTCACCAGAAGCGAAGACGCCTTCTTTTGTGGTTCTTCCAAGATTATCGGTAAGTAGAAGACCATTATTTGTTATTTTTAATCCCTCGGTGTTAGATACAATATTTGCCTTAGGACCTTGACTTGCTGCTATTATAACAGAATCAGTTTCAAATATTCCTTCTGTTCCAGGAATTTCAACAATCTTATCCTTTTCTTTATTAGATTTTTCTGTCTTTATATATCTTATTCCTTCATCCAATATCTCAAGAGGAGATTTGAAAAATTCAAATTTAACTCCATCTATTTTAGCATATTCTATTTCTTCTCTGTTTGCAGGCATATCTTCTTCGCCCCTTCTATACATAATAATGACCTCTCTCACTCCTTTTCTTAAGGCAGTTCTTGCGGCATCAATTGCAGTATTGCCTGCTCCTATAATTACAACCCTTTGTCCTAAATCATAGACATCGGGATTTTTTAAATAATCGATGGCAAAATGAACGTGGCCAAGGCTTTCTCCTTTAATTCGAAGGGGTTTAGGATTCCAAACGCCTGTTCCAATAAATATTGCCTTATATCCGTCCCTAAATAAATCTTCTAAAGTTATAACTGGCCCAATTAATGTATTGGGGCGTATTTTAACACCCATATTAAGAAGTTTAGTTTTAATCAAATCCAAGATATTTTTAGGTAATCGATAGTCGGGGATACCATATCTTAAAACTCCACCTATTTTATCATGGGCTTCAAATATTGTTATATCATAGCCTTTTCTTGCAAGCATAAATGATATTGTAATTCCTGCTGGACCAGAACCTATAACAGCTATCTTTCTTTCTTTGTTTTTATTAGGCCTTTCATTTAAAATCCTTAAGTAATATTCAGAAATATAATTTTCAATAATGCTTACTTGAATAGGATTGTTTTTATGATTTAATATGCAATTTCCTTCGCAAAATTTTTCAACTGGGCAAACAAGGGAACATACAGCCGTTAAGGGATTGTTTTCAAAAAGCATTTCTCCAGCCTTTATAATGTCACCTTCAAGCAGCATTCTAACCATATCATTAACTGGGGTGCTAACAGGGCAACCCAATTTACATCTAGGATTTTTACATTGTAGGCAGCGCTTTGCCTCATCTATAACGTGTTTTGACATACTACCACTCCCTGCATTAATTTATAAATAATATACACAAATTTGGAAATATAGTCAAACAGCTATCATAGTGTTAAAAAAATTACATTGAAAAAGTTTCAGAAAAATAATAATATTATATTAGATTTTTTCAAACGGGGGAATGATGATGAAATTAGGTAAAATTAAGGAGCTTTTAGAGGCAGAAGTTTTATGCAATGAAGAGTTACTGGATTATGAAGCTGTAAGTGTCTTTGCCTGCGATCTTATGAGTGACGTTTTAAGTTTGGCAAAAAAGGAAACTATACTTTTAACAGGACTTACCAATATCCAGGCAGTTAGAACAGCAGAAATGCTAGATTTAAGATGTATAATTTTTGTAAGGAATAAACGACCGGATGAAAGTGTAATAGAGCTTGCAAGAGAAAAGGGAATTTGCGTTCTTTTTACGAAATATACGATGTTTACAGCCTGCGGTATTCTTTATACAAATGGTTTAAAAGGAGCTGATATGTTCTAATGCAAGAATTATTAAGTATAAAGTATGATGTTGAAAGTGGAGATTTCA
Source organism: Caloramator sp. (assembly GCA_026416875.1). Classification (GTDB taxonomy): domain Bacteria; phylum Bacillota; class Clostridia; order Clostridiales; family Caloramatoraceae; genus Caloramator. The sequence goes on along the minus strand of JAOAEI010000081.1, from coordinate 4,002 downwards.
TTCGTGGCGGTGAAGCCTCAAGTAGTATTAAAAAATTATTGCAGCAGTTGGGAATAAAAGCTGATATAATAAAAAGGATATGTGTAGCCTGCTATGAGGCGGAAATGAATATAGTTATTCATAGCTTAGGTGGATATATAGAAGCAAAAATATTTAACAATAAAATAGAAATAGTTGCAAAGGATAAAGGCCCAGGAATTGAAAATATCGACCTTGCTATGAAGGAGGGATATTCAACAGCTCCTGAGTATGCAAGGGAAATGGGGTTTGGTGGAGGTATGGGACTTCCCAACATGAAAAAAAGTTGTGATGAATTTTATATAGAATCTAAGATAGGTGAGTATACAGAGGTACGGATGGTAGTATATTTTTAATTTGAAAAGGTGATGATTATGAAAGAAGTTTTTCATTCTGTTTCACTTATTGAGGAAAAGTGCATTGGTTGCACAAAATGCCTTATGAACTGTCCTGTTGAAGCAATAAGAATAAAAAATGGAAAGGCTGTTATATATGATGATAAATGTATAGACTGTGGAGAATGTATAAGAGTATGTCCCTACGGAGCACATGTTTCAAAAGGTATTACATTGAATGAAACTGCAGGTTACAAAGTAAAAGTCTTAATACCCTCTGTAACTTTATACCCGCAGTTTGGACAAGAAATTAATCCAGAGGAAGTAAACAAAGCACTTTTGAGCTTAGGATTCGATGAGGTTTTTGATATAACCTTCTCCTGCGATGTCAAGGCTGAGATATTAAGAAAGGAAATAAAAAAAGTAGAAAAACCTGCTATTTCAACATTATGTCCTTCGATAATTAGATTAATTGAGAAGGATTTTCCATCATTAAACGATCATGTAGTTAAGATGCTAACCCCAATAGAAATTTCAGCGGTTTTAATAAGGGAAAAATATTGTAAAATGGGGTATAAGGAAAATGAAATAGGAATTTTCTTTTTAACTCCTTGTCCAAGCTGGATTACTAAAATTAAGGAACTGAAATACAATGAAAAAATCGGTTTTGATGGTGCAATAGCAATAAGTGATATATATCCTAAATTATTAAAAGTTTTAAATAAATCTTCAAATAAAAACTATAGGAAAATATCTAAAACTGGTCTTCTATGGGCCTTCTCAGGAGGACAAAGCCAAGCAATAGGAATGGACAATTTTTTGGCAGTTGATGGGATTAAAAATGCAATAAAGTTATTTAACGATGTTGAAAATGGGAAAATAAAAGATGTTGATTATGTAGAAGCCTATGCCTGCACAAGGGGGTGTTTAGGCGGATTGTTCTTGATTGAAAACCCCTTTAATGCAGAAAGGATTGCAAAAAAGATAATAGCTAATGGCGAATTTAGCTACAAGGTTGAACTTCATGATGAGTTTCAAAGCAAATTTGCCAGGGAAGATATTTTAAAGATAAATACTAAATTTGCCGATGATTTTGAAAGTGCAGTTAAGATGATAAAGAATATGAATAAGATAATTAACATGCTTCCTGGAACGGACTGCGGACTTTGTGGTTCACCATCATGTAGGGCATTTGCGGAGGATGTGGTTAAGGGACTTGCAAGTTTAGTGGACTGCAAATTTATTAAGGATGGAGGAGAATAATATGAAGGTTAAGGATATTATGAATAGCTTAAATCTAAAAATTCTAGCCGGGGAAAATGGGTTAGATAAGGATGCAAGAGGTGTTTATTGCTGTGATCTTCTAAGCTGGGTTATGTCCCATGCAAAAAGTCAAAATGTTTGGATTACCGTTCAAATCCATACAAACATTGTAGCTATTGCAAGCCTATTAGAACTTTCATGTATAATTATTCCTGAAAGTATTGAAGTAGAAGAAAATACATTAGAAAAGGCTAATGAAGAAAATATACCTATATTACAATCAGATTTAACTTCCTATCAATTATGCGTTAAATTAAATCAATTGGGGATAGACGAATGAAGTTCTATTATGATTTACACATCCACACAGCATTATCACCTTGTGCCGACGATGACATGACCCCCAATAATATATTGAATATGGCAAAACTAAAGGGGCTTGATATTATAGCTATAACAGACCATAACTCATGTAAAAATTTAAAGCCTTGCCTAGAATTGGGAAATGAATTAGAAATTTTAGTAATTCCAGGTATGGAGCTGCAGACTATGGAAGAAGTTCATGTATTATGTCTTTTTAAAACTTTGGAGGCAGCGATTGAGTTCCAGGATTTTGTATATTCTAATTTGCCTAAAATAAAAAATAAAAAAGAATTATTTGGAAAACAACTTATATTTAATGAATTAGATGAAGTGGTTGGAGAAGAGGAATTAATGCTCTTATCCTCTGCAAATTTGAGTATAGATAAGGCATATAATAAAGTAAAATCCCTTGATGGCTTATTTATACCATCCCATATAGATAAAGAAAGTTTTAGTATTATATCAAATTTAGGATTTGTCCCCTTTAATTTAGATATCAAGGCTTTAGAATACGTTGACATTATTAAATTAGAAAAATTCAAAGCAAAGGGGTTAATTCCTAGCGATATAAAATATATCAAAAACTCTGATGCTCATCATCTAGGTTTAATTTCTGAAAGAGAAAATTATATTAATTTAAATAGTCTAACCATTGATGATTTTTTTGCTTATTTTGATAAATAAAAATTGTTTTTATATATTTCATACAAATTTTTTTATTTTGTGGTGCAAACGATTGCATTTAGAGAGAAAATATATTAAAATAAAAATAAAAAATGCATTGGGGAGGAAATAAGATGAACAAATTACCAAAGGTTGCATATTTTTGTATGGAATATGGTTTAGATTCAAAGTTTAAAATTTATTCAGGTGGACTTGGTATTTTAGCTGGCGATATTTTGAAGGCAGCCAAGGATTTAGAAGTTCCAATGGTTGGCATCGGTATTAAGTGGAAACAAGGTTATGTTGATCAGTATATAACTGAAGATGGCAAAACAGTAGATACATATAGAGCATATGATTATGACTTTTTGGAAGATACAGGAATAACTGTGGATGTTGAAATCAAAGAAAGCACATACACTTTAAAGGTTTGGAAGGTAGACAAGTTCAATAATGTTCCGCTATATCTTTTGGATGCTGATGTTGATGGCAATGAAAATAGGCTAATAACATCTCAGCTTTATGGATGGTTTGCGGAAGAGAGAGTAGCACAAGAAATAATTTTAGGTGTTGGTGGAGTTAGAGCACTTAGAAAATTAGGCATTGATGTAGATGTATATCATTTTAATGATAACCATCCTGTATTTGCTGGTTTGGAACTTATTCGTGAAAAGATGGAAAAGGGGTTATCCTTTAATGATGCTCTTGAAGCAACTAGGGAAGAAATCGTATTTACAACACATACGCCAGTTCCAGCAGGCAATGAAGTTCATTCCCATAGATTACTAGAATATGTAGGTGCTTATTTAAATCTTGATTATTGGCAGATGAAAAGATTAGGTGGAGACCCATTTAGTATGACGATTGCAGCCTTAAGGATGAGTAGAATTTCAAACGGAGTTGCACAGCTTCACAAGGAAACAGCAAACAAAATGTGGGAAGGAGTAGAAGGAAGTTCAAAAATTATTGGTATAACGAATGGCGTTCATAATGGAACTTGGCAGGACGAAAGAATAGTAAAGGCTTATAAAGAAGGAAGAAGCCTTCTTGAAGTGCATAATGAAATTAAAAAAGAATTAATAGAATTTGTTGAAAAACGAACAGGTGTAAAATTAGATGCAGAAAAACTTTTAATAGGCTTTGCAAGAAGAGCTGCACCATATAAGAGAAGCAACTTAATCTTTACAGACGAAAAGCTAATAGGACCTTATTTAGAAAGCGGTAAAATTCAAATAATATTTGCTGGAAAAGCTCATCCAAATGACTATACAGGGAAGGGGATTATTTCAGATATAGTAAAGATGGCGAAAAAATATCCAAATAGCGTTGTATTCTTAGAAAACTATGATATGGAAATAGG
>JAOAEI010000080.1:6020-7929 GCA_026416875.1 Caloramator sp. | reverse complement strand
CCCCACGCTGGATTCGTTTATATGGGAGAGCCTGTGACAGAAGGTTTTAAGACAATAAGAATGGCTGGTGAGTCGATATCAGTTATGCTAGTTCTTGAGGATGGCCAAATTGCATATGGAGATTGTGCTGCAGTTCAATACTCAGGAGCTGGTGGAAGGGATCCTTTATTTCTTGCTGAGGAGTTTATCCCTGTTATTGAAAAGCATATTTCACCAAAATTAATCGGTAGGGAAATTACAACCTTTAAGGAAATGGCAGAGGAAATAGACAATATGGAAATTGACGGAAAGAGGCTCCATACTGCAATAAGATATGGTGTAACTCAAGCGATATTAGATGCAGTTGCAAAGGCAAGAAAGCTTACTATGGCTGAAGTTATAAGGGAAGAATATAATACAGGTGTTGAGTTTAAAAAGATACCTATATTCACACAATCTGGGGATGACAGATATATCAATGTTGATAAGATGATTTTAAAGGGTGCAGATGTTTTACCCCATGGGCTTATAAACAATGTAAAAGAAAAGCTTGGGGAAAATGGAGAACTTTTAAAGGAATACGTAGCATGGCTAAGGGACAGAATACTCAAACTTAGAACCACAGAGGAATATAATCCTGTCCTCCATATAGACGTTTATGGAACGATTGGAATTGCATTTAACATGGACTATGAAAGAATGGCTAACTATTTAGGAGAATTAGAAAAGGTTGCCCATCCATTTAAGCTAAGAATTGAAGGACCGATGGATGTTGAAAACAGAGAGGGTCAGCTTGAAGCATTAAAGAAACTTAGAAATCTTTTAAAAGAGAAGGGTATCGGAGTAGAAATCGTTGCTGATGAGTGGTGCAATACCTGGGAGGATATTAAGCTCTTCGTTGATGAAGGTGCAGCAGATATGATTCAAATAAAGACTCCGGACCTTGGAGGAATAAACAACGTTGCAGAAGCAATACTTTACTGCAAAAAGCATGGCGTTGGTGCATACTGCGGAGGAACATGCAACGAAACAGACAGATCAGCTCAGGTTCTAACAAACATTGCAATTGCCTGCGATGCAGATCAGTGCCTTGCAAAACCTGGAATGGGCGTTGACGAAGGATTTATGATAGTTTACAACGAAATGCAGAGGGTATTGACTTTATCTAAAAACAGAGAAAGAATAAATAGGGCGATAAATAACTAATCTCTAACAAATCTTAAATATAAGTGCCTGGCACTTATATTTAAGATTTTTCCTATTTAATCCTTTACGGGATTTTTGAAGATAAAATTTTAATCTTAAGTGCCTGGCACTTAATTGCGGGGTGAAATAATGAGGGAGATTCATGTAAATGAGATTATAAATGCTGTTAGGGACTTATGTATAGAGGCTAACTATTATTTAAACGATGATATAAAAAATGCCTTTTTAAGATCCAGAGATGAGGAAAGTTTTAAACTTGCAAAGGATATTATGGATATTTTGATTAAAAATGCTGAAATTGCAAAAAATGAAAATATGCCCATGTGTCAGGATACGGGGATGACGGTGGTTTTCCTTGAAGTTGGCCAGGATGTGCATATTATCGGCGGGAATTTAAAGGATGCTATAAACGAGGGTGTAAGGAGAGGATACATAGAAGGCTATTTAAGAAAATCGGTAGTTAAGGACCCTATCGATAGAGAAAACACAAAGGACAATACACCGGCTGTTATTTGGACTAATATAGTTCCTGGGGATAAACTTAAAATAACTGTTGTTCCTAAGGGATTTGGAAGCGAAAATATGAGCCAGATAAAAATGCTAAAGCCAGCCGATGGAGTGGAAGGAATTAAGGAATTTGTCCTAAAGGTTGTAAAGGAAGCAGGACCTAACCCTTGTCCACCTATAATAGTTGGAGTTGGAATTGGTGGAACCTTTGAATTAT
>JAOAEI010000080.1:0-5891 GCA_026416875.1 Caloramator sp. | reverse complement strand
GAGGAAGAACAACTGCCCTTGCTGTAAACATAGAAACCTTTGCAACTCATATTGCAGGACTTCCTGTTGCAGTTAATATAAGCTGCCATGCAACAAGGCATTCAGAAAAAGTCTTATAGGGGGGATAACATGATTAGGATCACTACGCCTCTTTGTGATGAAGTTATAAAAAGCCTTAAGGCAGGGGATAGCGTCCTTTTAACTGGTTATGTATATACTGCAAGGGATGCAGCCCATAAAAGATTAGTAGAGCTAATTAAAGAAGGTAGGGAGCTTCCCTTTGATATAAAGGGGCAGGTTATATATTATGTTGGCCCAACACCTGCAAAGGAAGGTCAGCCGATAGGTTCTGCAGGTCCCACAACAAGCTATAGAATGGATCCATATACACCAGCCCTTTTAGATAAGGGACTTAAAGGAATGATAGGAAAGGGAAAAAGATCAAATGAGGTTATAGAATCTATAAAGAAAAACTGTGCAGTATATTTTGCTGCAATAGGCGGTGCAGCGGCATTGACTGCAAAGTGTGTTAAGGAATCTACACTGATTGCCTATGAGGATTTAGGTGCAGAGGCTATAAGAAGGCTCTATGTTGAAGATTTACCCCTTGTTGTAGTTATCGATAGCGAAGGGAATAATTATTATGAAATAGGTCAGAGGGAATATTTAAATTTACAAAGATAAAAATAGTTTAAAAAATATTTTAAGATTATTGGTGCCCTTTTTAGGGTTAAAAGGGAAAGTGGTGAAAATCCACTACAGCCCCCGCTACTGTGATGGTGGACGAATCTAGTTAACCACTGGCATAATGCTGGGAAGGTTAGAGGAGGATGAGGCCAGAGTCAGGAAACCTGCCAATAATCTGGAATTACTCTTTCGGAGGGAAGGAAGTAATTATGAAAAAGGTGGATATTCTAAAAATTATTAAAATAATATTAGGAAGTTTAGTTTATGCTACTGCAATCAATGTTTTTATAGCACCCCATAAGCTTTTAAGTGGAGGGATTGCAGGAATATCTCTTATTTTACAGTATGTAACTAGTATCTCAGCGGGTTATTGGATATTTATAATTAATTTGCCTTTATTTTTAATTGGATATAAATTGATTAATAAGGAGTTTATTTTTCTAAGTTTTATCGGAATGGTCTCGATGTCGCTGTTTTTAATTTTGACTAAAAACATCTTACAATATATTAAAGTGGATGATTTAGTAATTTCTACTTTATTTGGGGCTGTTATAAGTGGTGTTGGAATGGGGATAATTTTTAAAGAGGGTGCCTCCCAAGGTGGAACTGATATTATTGCCTTTATAATTAAGAAAAAGAAGGGGATAAAACTTTCTAAACTTTATTTTATATTAAATACATCGATTATATTATCTGAAGTTTTTATTGCTGATTTAAAATTAACATTATATACTGTTTTATCAATGTATATTAAATCTATAGTGATAGATAAAATAGTAAATAATAGCAATAAAAAGAAGGTTCTAATGATAGTTACATCCAAGGAAAAGGAAATATCAAGGTGTATTTTAGAATATACAGGAAATGAAAATATAATACTTTATGGAGAAAGGGAAGAACCTAGCTTAAGAAGAAATGTTATTTACTGCACTGTTGATGAAGAAGAATTAAATAAGCTTAAAGGACAGATTGCTAATATAGACGTAAAGGCACAAATGTCTATTTTAGAAGCAATCGATGTTAGAGGAAAAGAATGGTTTAATTTGGCTATTTAAGCTATTTTCCTGCAATTAGGAGGGATGATATGAGAATTAAAAAGCCTGCAAAGGCAGGGACTATGGAGTCTAATGATATATACATAATGGTTTATCCCAATGAAAATGGCAATGAAATTCAGCTTGACAGCATCGTTTTAAAGCAGTTTGGGAAGCAAATAGAGAAGGTTATAATGGATACTTTAAAGGAGCTTGAGGTGGAAAACGCCCTTGTTGTTGCAAAGGATAGGGGAGCCCTTGACTATACCATAAAGGCAAGGGTTGAGACTGCAGTAAAAAGAGCAATTGAGTAAAATATTGGAAATGTCAAAAAGTCAAAATGTCAGGAGGCTGGCACTCATGAGAAGAAGTATGCTTTTTATACCTGGGAATAATCCTTCCATGATACAGAATGCGCCAGTTCTTGGGGCAGACAGCATTATCCTCGACCTTGAAGATGCTGTCAGCATCGATGAGAAGGATTCAGCAAGATACCTAGTTAGAAATGCTCTTTTGGAAATCGATTTTTCAGGCTGTGAGAGGGTAGTTAGGATCAATTCTATTGGGACTAACTTTGGATATGACGATATCGATGTTATTGGAAGGGTTAAGCCGGATGCCCTCATAATCCCAAAGGCAACGGAAGAGGCAGTTGAGGAGGTTGACGATCTTTTATCTGCAATTGAAAGGGAGGAGGGCTTTAAACTTGGAAGCATAAAGATTATTCCCCTTATAGAAACTGCAATTGGCCTTGAGGATGTTTTTAATATCGTTAAATCCTCCAAAAGAGTAGTTGCAGTTCTTTTAGGTGCAGAGGATTTGACGGCGGATATGGAGATTAAAAGAACTAAAGAAGGGGAAGAAATATTCTATGCAAGAAGCAAGGTGGTTTCAGTTTGCAAAGCTCTAAAGGTTGACGCTATAGATACTCCTTTTACGGATGTTAATGATTTTGAAGGGTTAAGGAAAGATTCTGAAAAGGCAAAGCTTATTGGAATGACAGGAAAGGCTGCCATTAATCCAAGGCAAATAGACATTATCAACGAAGTATTTTCGCCAAGCAAGGATGATATAGAATGGGCAAAGAGGGTAATTTTAGCCTATGAGGAGGCACAAAGGGAAGGCAAGGGAGTATTTTCCCTTGACGGCAAGATGGTAGATGCTCCTATCCTTCAAAGGGCAAAAAATATTATTGAAAAGGCAAAGGCAATAGGCCTTATAAAGGGGTGATAGCATGATCAATGCAGTAAAAAGGGAGATTCCTGAATATATCGAAGGTTACGGAAAAGTTAAACCCTTTATGGGAGCTTATGCAAATTACGGCGAAGTTACAAGGACTTCTATCAAATTAAAAAGCGTAAAGCCAGGCGAAAACAAAATTTTATCTTCAATTAAGGAAGCCCTATTAAAGTGCGATATTAAGGATGGAATGACAGTATCCTTCCATCATCATTTAAGAAACGGGGATTATGTTTTAAATATGGTTTTAGAGGAGATTGCAAAGCTCGGTGTTAAAGATATAACAGTTGCAGCAAGTTCTATATTCCCCTGCCACGCACCAATGGTTGAACATATAAAAAATGGTGTTGTAACGAAGATTTACACAAATTACATGTCAGGGCCTGTTGCTGAGGCAGTATCAAAGGGGCTTTTAAAATATCCTGCCATAATGCATACCCACGGAGGAAGGGCAAGGGCTATAGAGAGCGGGGATTTACATATAGATATAGCCTTTATTGCAGCACCAACCTGCGACACCTATGGAAATATAAACGGAGTTGAAGGAAAATCCGCCTGCGGAAGCTTAGGATATGCCATTCCAGATGCTATGTATGCAGATAAAGTAGTTGCAGTAACCGATAATTTGGTTGACTATCCTGCATGTCCAATTGAAATAAGCCAGGAATACGTAGATTACATAGTTAAAGTTGATGAAATAGGAGACCCTAAAGGAATAGTTTCAGGAACGACAAGAATTACGAAGGATCCTGTAGGCCTTAAAATTGCAAAGCTTGCAGCACAATTGATTGATGAATCGGGTCTTTTAAAGGACGGATTTTCATTCCAAACTGGAGCAGGAGGAACATCCCTTGCCGTTGCTGCCTATGTAAAGGATATAATGAAAAGGAAAAATATAAAGGGAAGTTTTGCAGCAGGAGGAATAACAGGATACATCGTTGAGATGTTTGAAGAGGGCTTATTTAGGGTGCTGTTTGATGTTCAGTGTTTTGATTTAAAGGCTGTTGAGTCATATAAAAACAACAGAGCCCATCAAGGAATGTCTGCTTCAATGTATGGAAATCCCCACAATAAGGGAGCAGTTGTAAATAACCTTGATGTTATGATTCTTGGTGCAACGGAGATAGATACCGACTTTAACGTAAATGTTACGACCGGATCAAACGGAGTAATTATGGGTGGATCTGGGGGACATTCGGATACTGCTGCAGGATCAAAATTATCAATTGTTGTAACGCAGCTAACTAAAGCAAGGCTTCCTATTATAGTCGATAGCGTTACAACTGTAACAACTCCTGGGGAGACAATCGATGCTGTGGTAACCGAGAGGGGAATCGCAATTAATCCAAGAAGAACTGACCTTTTAGAAAAATTGAAGGACTCTAATCTTCCTCTTTATTCAATAGAAGAATTAAAGGCGATGGCTGAAAAGCTTACAGGAGTTCCTGAAAAGATTGAATTTGAAGATAAAATAGTTGCAGTTGTGGAATATAGGGACGGTTCTGTTATAGATGTCCTTCGCCAGGTTAGGTGATTTTATGGAAATAGTTTCAACTTATGATTTAGAAAGGGTAAAAAGCTTTTTAAGAGAGTTTGATTTGAGCCTTGATGAGGATGTGGATTTAACTTTAGTTGCCGTTGAGGATGATAAAATAATCGGAACCTGTTCGGCAGCGAAAAACGTAATAAAGGGATTTGCAGTATCTAGTGACTTTCAAAGCGAAGGCGTTGCATCAAGGCTTTTAACTAAAATTCAAAATATATTATTTGATAGAGGCATATACGAAACCTTTATCTTTACAAAGCCTGAAAATAAAAGTATATTTGAAGGATTAGGATATAGATTTGTTGAGGGAAACAGCGATGTAGTTTTATTAGAAGGCGGGGCTGCAAATGTTGAAAGGTACGTTAAGGATATGTTTATAAAAAGCAGCCTTGGTAAGGAAGAAAAGGCAGCCCTTGTGATGAACTGCAATCCCTTTACCTTAGGGCATAAATTTTTGATAGAAACTGCAGCAAAGGAAAATGAAAGGGTTGTAGTTTTTATAGTTGAAGAGAATAAATCCCTCTTCCCCTTTGATGTAAGGCTAGAGCTTGTAAAAAGAGGAGTTAAAGATTTAGATAATGTTGCGGTTCTTCCTGGTGGAAAATATATTATATCCTCTGCTACTTTTCCAAGCTATTTCTTAAGAAGGGAAGATGAAAAGTTAAGGGCCTATACTAGGCTTGATGCAGCCATTTTTGGAAGATATATTGCAAAGGAGTTTAATATAAAAAGAAGATATGTAGGGACTGAACCCTACTGCCCCGTTACAAATGCATATAACAATGCACTTATGGATATATTGCCAAACTTTAATATAGAAGTTAGAGTAGTTGAAAGGCTTTTAAAAGATGATGTTGCAGTTAGTGCATCCTTTGTAAGGAATTTAATAAGACAGGGCAGAATAGAGGATACCAAAAAATATGTTCCTGAAAGCACCTATGAATTTTTAATATCTAATGAAGCTAAGGAGATAATAGAAAAAATAAAAAGGAGCGACAGTCCCCATTGATGAGGATACTTGAGGATAGAGAAAAACGGTTTTTTAGGATTTTAAAATTATATGAAGAACATAAACTTCCTGTTCTTTGCGGTAAAATAAATTACCCGGGAAATAATAAAAACACATTAATGGCAGGCCTTGCCTTTAATGTGTTGTATTCTCTATTAAAGGAAGACTTTAAGGGCTACGAGGTTTATTCTGAAGTTAATGAGGGATTTGATGGGAAAAGTCTTTTGATGGTTCTTAATATACTGCCTAAGGATGCAAAGGAAAAGGCAGTTAATATAGAAGATTTCCATCCGTTAGGAAGGCTGTTTGACATCGATATATATTTTAATGGACAGCCTATATCAAGAAGTGAGTTAGGGTTTGATAGTAGAAAATG
>JAOAEI010000007.1 GCA_026416875.1 Caloramator sp. | reverse complement strand
TTTCCCTTTTAAGCTCTTAACGAGCACCCTTGATGGAAATATTTACTTTTAAAATTATTATAAGTTATTTTTTTGAAAATTTCAATATTTAAGAAGACATTTTTCTTGATTGATACAAGCTTGAAACCATTCCTAATATGTCATGGATAAAATTTGAACCTCTACTTATCAAAATACCGGTAAGGATATTCCCTATATAATTTACTTTTGCCAGCCCAAGATACATAGAAAAAATATCAAGGTCAAAAATAATACAAATAAAAACTGAAACTAAAATGGCTCCTATCCTATCGACATTAAAGTATTTTTCCTTTTTAGTCATCTTTAAAGTTTCCCATATAGCTTCAGTTAAGATGGCAATTACGATTACTTTTTCCATACAAATAAAACTTTAAACCTGCTCTTTTATATTTATATTTTCAAAAAACCATCTTTATTCTTCGGTAAAACAATATTAATAAAATCCTTGTAAATTTCTAAATTTGCCTCGATGGTTTCTAAGTTTTCCCCATCTATATTAACAAAAAACTTTTGTTCCGCTTGAATGGTCAATCTTTTTGTTTTAAAAATAGTAACTTCCTTTAACTTAGTATGCTTACCCTTTATAAATTTATTTAAAAGAGAAATAATTTTTAACTTATTCAAATTTTTAATATGACATACATCAAAATAACCATCTTTTATATCTGCATCTGGTGTTGGAAGCATTCCACCACCATAATATTTGCCATTGGAGGCAGTAATCAAAAGGGTATTTGACTGAAATGAAACATCATCAAGCTTTATATTAAAATCTATACCTTTATAGCTAACTAGAGTTTTAAAAAGTGCACTTAAATAAACAAACTTTCCGGAGATATATTTTTTCATTCTTTGAACCCTATGGGCTATTTCTGCATCGATACCTGCACTTGCTATGTTAATAAAGTATTTTTCATTACATTTTCCTACATCTATTCTCTTTATTTCTCCGTCTAAAATACTTTCAATAATATCATCTATGTTTAGACTAGGATATATGGTCTTTGCAAAGTCATTTCCTGTCCCTGCGGGAATAACTGCAAGGGCAGACTTGCTTCCCACTATACCGTTTAAGACCTCATTTAATGTTCCATCCCCACCTACAGATACGATTTTGGTAAAAAATTTTGTAGCCTCCCTAGCAATATAAATTGCATCCTCCAGACCCTTAGTATGGACGATTTGATACTCTATTTTTGCTTTTTTCATCCTTTCGCGAATTTGTGTTGATACTTTTAATGCCTTTCCATTTCCAGCCATTGGATTAACAATAAATAAAATACTCATAAAACCACCTAAAATATTATGTTTTCAATGCAAACGTTAAGCTTCTCCACTAAATTAACATCATATGGTTCTATTTCTTTACCTTCTTCATTTTTAAATATCCTTACCCTTGGTCTGTCAGGGAAACCCTTATTTTGTCCAACAACATAGGCATGACATCCATTTGAAAGCTTTACTTCTATTCCTAATGGATATACACAAAAATGATTTCTAAAAAGATCTACAATTTCCGGATCAAAAAAAGTACCAGAGGAAGCTAATATAAACTCATAGGCTTCATTTGGTGGGAAGGCCTTTCTATATATTCTATCGCTAATTAGTGCATCATAAACATCGCTAACACAGGCTATCCTTGCATATTTTGATATTTCATTTCCCTTAAGGCCATTAGGATAACCCTTCCCATCATATCTTTCATGATGTTCTAATACTATGCTTTTTCCCCTTTCATTTATGCTATTAATACTTTTTACCATTTCGTAACCTATCTCAGGATGCGTCTTCATCACATCGTATTCTTCTTCGGTTAGTTTACCATTTTTGTTTAAGATACTTTGTGGAATCTTCATCTTTCCAATATCATGCAAAAGTGTTCCTGCTCCTAAATCTATAAGCATTGCTTTAGAATAAGCCATTTGAACCCCTAAAAATAAAGATACAACACAGGAATTTAAAGAATGAACAAATGTATAATTATCATAGGTTTTTAATTCTGTTAAATACATGAAATTTACTTCTTTATTATCTATCAGATATTCAACAAGTTCATTTATAGTCTTTAAAGTCTCCTTAAAATCTCCACTATTAACAAGGTGTACCCTTGAATAGACCTTATTAAGTGCTTTTACAGCTTGAGTTTTAATTTCTAAAAAATGCAAATCCTGACCTGGTATATCCGATAAATTCTTGTCCTTTACATATACATACAAAATTCCTAGATCCATTAGTTTATTTATATATTTTTGGGTTAAAACTACGCCCTCCCTTAACAATATGTTTCCCTTAGCATCTATAATGCTCTGGGATAGCACATCACCTGGGTTAACACTAAAGATGCTTGTAAGTTTCATAGTCCACCTACTTCCAAAGTTAAATTAAAGTCTCCACAATTCAAAATTTTATACTAAAATTTGAGACATTTCAACAAAGTTTGATATTTTAGGCATAAAAAATGGAGCAGGTAAGCCGTTTCCTATCGTATGTAAAACTTATTTAAGCTTATAAATCAAGGTTCCTACTAAGTTATTATTCTATATCATTTATAAATTTCCTGCAAAAAAAATTCGACATATACAAAAATTTTTAGGAGCCAATCGGCTCCTATTTTAATGGTGGGGGAAGTTTTGAAATAAATGCAACATATCCTTTCTCATATTTGATTAAATTTAAACTATGATACCTTTGCATTCTCATCATATCCTCAAGTGTAAATCCAAATGATGTTAGTTCCTCTTTTAATTCATAAAAATTTGTTTTGTCTGCTCCACTTATTATTATATAACTCGTATTAGCTGTTCTAAGCTTTTCCCTTATCTTCAGTTGATTAATATACATTGTAGAAATAATAAATTTTCCTCCAAACTTAGCACATTGATCCAACTTATTCCCTACAAACATTTGAGCAGAACTTAATTGATTAAGCTCATCTGTAATTATATTAACCGTTGTTCTATCATATCTGTTGGGTATTTTCGAAGCTCTAATTTGAAGTGCAAGCCATATCTTAGTAAGCCAATATGTTGTAATTATATCTCTTTCCTCAGATGTATTGAATTTATCTTCTGGCATTTTTATAAAAATTGCTTTACCTTTTTGTAGTTCTTTTACTAAGTTAATGTTATATTTAGTATCTTTTTTAAGCATAAGCTCCATAACTGTGTTTTTCTTTAGTTTATTAACTCTCGATAATATTCCTGTTATTAGGCTCATCTTTGTCCCTACAATTTCACCTGCTTTATTAATCTCATCAAGCTCAAATAATGCGTTTATATAATCATCCACATATTGTTTATAAACCTGTGGTGTTTTTCTAATAAAATAATGTCTTTTCTCATGATTTTCAAGTATATCAAATACATCTTTTACTTTCCCACTGTTTATAAATCCTACAATTGCTGCTGCGTCTAAATATTTTTCCATTCTTGCAGTAAATTCGCTATTCTCATCATTAATTGAATTAATAAGATATTCAAGCTGATTAGTTTTGAGTTTAGCGTTATTGTATTGTTCTAACACATCATTAGTAGGTATATCTAATTCATTATATCCAAAGCCTTCAATTTTATTAAATTGACCTAAGTCTATTTCAATTATTTTATCTTTTCGCACATATTGTTTTATACTTTCTGATAGTGAACAATTTTCAATATAATCTAAAACAACTATGCTTTCACCTGCGTTTATACTATCCCTACAATAATTAGCAAGTGCTGTCGTTTTACCTGATCTTGTTGGTCCAATATAAACTATTGCTAAGTTCTTATAATCTTTATCAGTCGTAAAGTATGCAGCTTGTTGTATCCCCTTATAAGTTGCTATTCCAATTAATTTAGTCCCTTGTCTTAATTCAGCAGGTATATCAATTTCCAGTGTTTCAATTTTTCTAATGCAATCATATTTGTATAACAATTCTCGTCCTGGGAGCTGAATTAAATTTTGGCATTCGTCTATACTAAGTTTATTTTCATCAGCACCTTTTACTTTGTAATCAGTATAAACTAAATTACTATTTAGTCTCTCGTAATGTAATTCGTTATCTTCGGATATTGTTTTATATGCTTCCAATACTGCAACTGCGTTGTTTACCTTCCTATTGTTATTTTCACTTTCGCTTAATATTATCATTTGAGTTGCTACAACTGTGTTATCTTTCTTTTTTATTGTCGCATTCGAAAGCTTTTTCTTATCATCAATAATCAAGGATGTTATTGCTGCTTCAAATACTCCTAAATTTTGTTTCTTTTCGTCTCCGAAAACTTCCATTACTGCACTTATAATGTCCTGCAATATTTGTAATAAAGTAATGATTGTTACTTTTATTATATAAACTTTATCAAACTTATTCTTATCGATAGGCTCATTATTTTTTATCTTTTGTATTGTTGTTTCGTATTCTTTTCTCCAGCCACGTTGAGATACAGGAATAAAGTTATAGAATATACCTACCCTATCCCCTTCCTCCATTACATCAATTACACTTAAAATATTATTTAGTGGCTCGTTATTTCGCTTATCTACATTAAGAGAGAGAGCATCCTCTTTTGTGTATCTAAGTTGATATTTTAGTGCCTTGTCTGAAAATTGCTGAATGCTCTCAACTACCTCAATAGTTGCTTTAGGCCATGTTTCAATAATTTTTTCTCGTGCTAATCGTTCGTATTGCTCAGGAACAATAAAGTAAAAATTAACTGATGTTTTTCTAATATCAATGAAAAATGCAACTTTGCAAGGCGTTTCAACTACATATTGTTTTTCTATCTTTTTTATTCTCTCAAATATCCCTTTATACATCCTCGCAATAGCTCCAGCGATGTTGGAGCTGTTGTAATTGCGTATTGATGTATCAGGAATAACTTGAAGAATAACATACTTAGGATGAACAACTTTAAAGTATTCGCTGATCTTCATGCTTTTCATCTTTTTATCACTCCTATTGCTTGGAATAGGATATATAGACAGATGCTCAGCGGAATTACTTTTAAAAACTTCTTATACCCAAGCAAAGCTAACAAATAGCTAAATATAGCTATCAAAAGACACATGATATAGCTTCTCTCAACAAACCAATTCCAAATATCAATAAAGATCCAGCTTGGGTGCAAGATATAAAGAAATAGCTCTTTTATAACAAGCAATGCTTCTTTAATTTGCTGCATTCTATCACCTTCTATGAAAAAATACTTGCAATAAGGTCAAACAGCCAAGGCAACAAATACAATGTCGCAAATGCAACTGTGTATTTTGCTATTGTTTTCCAAACATCCTTTGTGCTTCCCTCCATCAAGCTTTTCACGATGTCCATGAGTGCGAGAATTATACAAGCCCAGTATCCGATTCTTCTTACAATTCCTAAGAGCAATAAACCAGCTTTGTCGATTTTGCTTAAGTTAGGATTTGCAGCTAAAAGAATTAACCAATTCATACAAACCTCCTCTTGAATATAATTGATTTTATTGGGAATACTATAACTGAATTTAAAGAAATGGGGTGTTTTTATGATTAAAATTTTGTTTTGGATCGCTTATGGTGTAGTTGTAGCAAGTGAAGCACTTATGAGACTACTAAAATAATTGTTAAGATTTAGCAACAAATAGCATATTTTGAAAATTTTTAGCATACGCTTTACTGAAAGCTGAAGCGAATAGCGAAAGCTCAGTAAAGCTTGATAGGCCATTATAGGCCTTTTTATTTTGTCTATATATCCAATGAATTGAATAAATTTTGCCTTTTTTTCTCCTGCTTTGGTTCTTCATTCTTCATTTCTTTTAGTATAAGTTCTTTAAGATAAATTGAAGGACTTAACTTTGATATCAAGTATTCGTATATATGCTTTTCATTTTCTTTGAAGCTGACACTTATCTTCATAGCCATATCGACTCACCCACCTTTTTAAAACCTATTGCATTAGCAAAGAAAGGATTATCAACTATTTCAGCATTAGGCAGTCTTTTTATAAAGGCTTTTGCTAATAGCACAGCTCCTCCGCCAGTAAGCTTTATATCATGTGTTTTTATGCTGTAATTTATTTGTAGTTCGCTAATTATCTTTTCTACATATTCCCTAAAAACTTCTAATGCAAATGAAATATCTTTTTGTTCACCAAAAATCTTTAGCCCATTCTTTAATATTCTGTTTGCATCATGTGGTTTAAGGTCTAATGAATATTTGTCGTTGATAACTTTAATAAAATCACTATATAAATTTAGTGTTCCAACAGGTAAACTGAAAGGTTTTCTAACTTTCATGTTCTCTATTTCTGCTATATCTGTTGTTCTTCCGCCTATATCAATTATTATTCCGTCAAAGTTATTAACGGATCCAAGGCCTTCTGGATACACCTCTACATCTTCTATAATTATCTTCTTTGTTACACCATTTATAGCAATATATTGTATCCTTTCTTTTGTAAGCAACTCTTTTAATATTTCTTTATCCTGTTTATATTGTGATAATGGTAACCCAACAACTATTTGATTTTCTATATCATCTGTGCTTAATGCTACTGCTGCAATAAAAAGTTCTCTTAAATTTTGCTTTTGCACCTTCCTGTATTCTGTGTCAAACTCCCCTTCCTCAATGTAAAATGTCCCATTGTGAGTTTGCAGCTCTATTGAATTCTTTAGTATATTTCCGATTTTTGATACTTTTGATAGAAAAGATACACCTTCCGATGTCTTTGTTGCATAATTGCCTAAATCTACACCAAGTATCATTCTGAAATTCACTCCTTTTTCTTACTCTTGGTATATATTTATTATTACGAATATAAAAATATTCCAAATTTTTGATATTAAATATTAAATTTTTATACTACAAAAAATAAAAAAATTCCTCATTCGAGGAACCATATATCTTCAACTCTTTTATTTAAAATTTTTGCAATTTCAAGGGCCTTTTCTAATATTGGCCTGCTATAATTTTTCTCCCAATTAGAATAAGTTTTATCATCAACTTTAAGCAGCTTTGCAAACTCCTTCTGGTTCATCATATATTCCCTCATCCTAATTTCCTTGAGCCGATTCTTTACCATACCACCACCTCTATTATATTATTCTACGCTGAGGTGGAAATTCCTTCAAAAAGAAAAAGCCCGATGAGGCTTTTATACATACTAATTTCTTATCATTACAATATCATTCATTCTATCAAGTATAGCCTTTTTTATTATTTTGCCTACAATAGGATTAATATTTACAAAAGTCGTTTTACTTTTTATATAATCAAGCCCAAAGTCAGCTACTAATTTACCAAAACATTCATCTGCAAAAGAATTTGATAGGAGTTCAACACCACTTAAATCAAAAACTATTTTTTCTTCATGATCTAAGTTATTTACTACATCTTCTCTTATTTTTTTCCCTAAAAACCTTGTGCCTAATGATTCCCCGTATTCAGCAAACCTTATAATCATATTTACACCTCCTACCACAAATCATAAATACATTCATCAACTTCTAAAACAGATGTAGGTATATCTTCACCAAATACTTTATCCAAATCAACTTCATTATGTGTATTTATTCTAACATATATTAACGTTCCTTGCCAATATGGTCCATCTACAACTTCTATTTTTTTATTTGACAATTTTAATACTTGCCCACATGAAAATATTTGAAGTTCACCATTATTTTCTACAATAAAATTTTTTAAATGATATAACCCATTACCTCTGCCATATCCTCTTGTTACTCCTGCTTCTAATGACAATTTTAAAGCTTCTTCAGGAGTTATGTTCCTATATTTCGATGATTGAGATAAAGATTCATAAATTCCCTTACCTGCATCTAAAACAACACATCTTATTTCTCGATTTCTAGGGTAATTTTGCATAACAACATATCCGTCAATGGAAGAATCTGCATGATTATGAACGTTATCAACTATTTCAAATAAACAATAATTCCATGTTCCTAGAACATTTTTGTCTAAGTCGCAATGTTCCTTAATTATCTTTATCGCTTTATTTACAATATCTATACTATTCATTTGATCAAATTTTGTTATTTCAATAAACCTTCCTGAACTGTCATATCTATTAAAATTTTCTTCATATTCCACTTCCAACTCTTTGTAAAAATTTATTCTTGATATGTAATTATTATTACCATTATTTATAATATTTAAACAAACTTCTTTGCCAGACATTTCTAAGTGTTTAACTGTTCCTACTATTGAAACTAACCATTCAGGGTAAATCATTTTATCACAAGGGAAGTTAATATCTAATCTTATTTTTTCTTCATTTAAACAATTACGAATATCTAATAAATATAATAATTCCTCCAAAGAACATATGTTACTAAAATCTATATTTATGTTTTTCATGTAATTTCTGCCCCCATTTACTTAAACAAAATTAAAGCTAGATTAATTAACATAAAATTAAATTATATTTATATTTTATTTATTTCTACACATTTCCTTTTTTTCCTGCAAAAAAATAAAAAAATCCTGGCACCAGCTTTCGCCAGCACCAGGATAAATTTATTCTATACTACCATTCAATACTCCATCATCCAAATAATCTTTTGCCTTTTCATACAACCAATGAACAATCTTCCCCATAGTTTCCTCAGATATAAAGATTGTCCATGCCTTTGGCAAGAACTGATAAGTCTTTTTTACAACCCATTCCTCTTGTTGTTGGCCACTTTTCAGAATCGCATCCTTGGCCATACGTTTAGCTTGTAGCATAAGAGCATAAACAATAGCTTTAAACTTTTGCCACTCAAGCAGAGCATAAAACAAAACTGCAATTACAATAACAATAATAAACCTATATTCCCATGCAAAATTTAAAATATCACTCATAATCTTACCCTCCTTAATTGAGTATTTTAATAAAATCACTACAAACCCAGCCTTTGCTTGTTCTTGCCCAGTTGTCTCTTGTTTCAAAAATCTCAATTGTTTCACCTTTCTTATACTGCCCTAATATCTTTGCTTGAGTTGAGGGGTTTTCTCTAATATTCAAAGTAGTCGCTAATACTTGTCCCTTTTTAGTCTGTGACACCTTATCCATTTGTTCTAATTCTTTCTGTATAAGAGTTATAAAATACTTATTTGCAGCATCTACTGTATTTCCTCCAAAAAAGTTTGTTCCAGGGCACGATTTTGTAATCCCTTTTCCGTTTAATCTTTTTCCAGTGTTAAGGTCATACCAATGATGATACACTATCGTATTGGTGCTTGGTGTTAATTTAAACTTTTTGCACAGCATTGCATTTACAAATATTATGCTTTTTTTTTGTCCCTCCGTCATCTTATCCCCGCCGATGTCAAAATTACCGACGTTCTCTATGCATATACCATATTCGTTTGCACCTTTTATCCCTGCTGGAGCTGTTTCAATTGGTCTGCATATTGCAATAAGTCCATCAGGAAAGATAGTAATATTCTGTGCTATTTCGTTAAACCCCCTTGAAAGATGGCTTCTTTCCATACCCTCCAAAAGTCTGAAATGATTGTTTTTGAATTCCTTATAGCTTGGAATGTAGGTATGATGATTTTGAATTAATTTAATTATCCTATTTACTTTAAGTTTTAAAATATATTCTTTAAACTCCTCTCTATTCATGAGGATAAATTTGCCTTGTTGTTGCATTATATCACCTTCTCGTTATTTTAAACTTTATTTCTTCAATTTCTTTTTTCAAGTCGTCAAACTTGTCACTTAATTTGTCTATTATAGCCCTTAACTCACTTTCTCTTTTTGAATTTTCTTTTAGCACATAAAAAAGCAGTATTACAAATAATACTGCCCATATTCCTTGAGACATTGCAAGTTTTATTACTTCATTTTCCATATCGCACCTCCATAACCCCACAAAATTACTTTGGAATTTCTATGGCAAAGAATACATTTGAAATAATGTAGGAATTAGATTTTTCATAGAAAAATTGTGGTGGTGTATAAAAAACTATTTTATAAGGTATCTGGGATATTACTCCTTCTACTGTGTTTAAATAATAAACATTACTTGCAAGATAGCGTTCGCCGTTAGGTGTTGGAAAAATATTATTATATATAGCGGGTGCACCAAACAATCGTGGCGCAGCTGTATTAAAAACCCCATTCACAACTAAACAACCTTCAGAACTACCATAAGTAACACAATTTTTTGCAAAGTATGTATGCGAAGGTTTACTAAGTATTGTTAGTAAATTACCTCTACCGTTCGGATACGAATAAGTTATTATTAATATTTCACTATTTATCTCAAAAAAATAAAAATTTGCTGATGCTCCGTTTAATGACCATGTAGTTGTGCTATTGTATACTATATATCTATAATTGTCTGAAGATGCACCATAATCATAAAGTCTTATATCTTCTGGATACATTCCGGAAGAAAAAGATGAAATACCTATTTTTACATATTTGTCTTTTCGTAAAATAATACTTATCCCTGACGTTCCAAAATTTGTTGCACTTTCTATTATATTGCTGTTATTAGCAAAATCATTAAACATATTTCTCAAAGTATCTTTTGATATTGTTGACAAAGAGTAAGTTTTAAATACTGTTGCCATATATAACACCCTCTTTACATGTAATCGTTTTTATTGACAAAATAAATACTAAAAGGAATTAGAGTTTCTTCTAAAGTAATAAACTCTAATGTATCTTTATGAAATATATTTAAAAATGGAACATATTCAATAATCTGAGTGCTCTCCCCACCCTCCACCTTAACAACTGGTTTCAGTTGTTGCCCGCACCTTATATATAAACAACATCCTTCTTTATCAATGTTCAGTGTCACGCCTTGTGTTTCAACTTTTGCCACCAATTTTAGTGTGTATTCGCCGATATTTACATTAGTAAGAAGATATTTTATAGTTATATAATCTTCATCATTTGTGCAATTTACTTTAAACTCTTTTATTAGTTCTTCATCAATTAATAACTTTATAGATAATTTACAACTTGTCCCACCTTGTAAAATGCCTTGAATGTATACTGTTGTGTCAATTGCTACTGAATCTGCACTTTGTAATGAAATTAAAGGCATCTCTAATAAAGTAACCTCACTTGTATCATATACCTCAATAGGGTTTTCATTTTTCACCATTGAAAACCCTTTTATCTGTTCAACTACCTTTTCAGCTCTTTTTATAACACTTCCTGTATTTTGAATCTTTTCGTTAGCCTTGAATTTTGACTCCACTTGCATACTTAACCCACCAGAATATTGCAATACAAGCCTCATTATATATGTGTCTATTTCCTCATTTGTTTTATGGTCTATAAACTTAACTTTATCGCCTACCTGCAAATAAGGATAAGCCTTAATTACTGCACTTATTGGAGTATATTTTATCGAAGATATAGCACTATAAATATTATTTAAAATTGTCTCAAATTGGTTATTTATAAAATACTCTCTACCAGTAGCATAAAAAGTCTTTTCTTCTGTCCCCTCTCCTTTTGTATATTC
Source organism: Caloramator sp. (assembly GCA_026416875.1). Taxonomy (GTDB): domain Bacteria; phylum Bacillota; class Clostridia; order Clostridiales; family Caloramatoraceae; genus Caloramator. The sequence continues at coordinate 32,395 of JAOAEI010000007.1, read as the reverse complement.
CACACTATCTTTTGTAAATATGAGTTTCGTTAATTCTGCACTTTCATTTTTATATTGAATATTGATATAGTCACTTCCTGTAAAGTCTTTTATGCTATCACTACTAAAAGAAGGTAATTTTATTAGTCGTAAAACACCTGTATTATCAACAATAAAATTTCCTGCGTTCATAACTGCTATTTCGGATAAAGCTTCTCTGATAGTTCCATCTATGTGATAACTAATAGGATATGAGTAAATATTTGTCGTATCTGCTTCTATACCTAATAATGTTTTTATTTCGTTCAATATTTCTATTGTAGTTGTTGGAAGTGTCTTTTGAGATATATATTTTATATCCGAATTAAATAGAGCATCATAGCAAGTGTAAATATATCTATTTTGTGTTTTGCTTTTTTCTTCTACATAAAAAACACCTAATTGAAGCCATTCGCTCGTTTGTGTATTATCTTTAATTCGAATATAAGGTATCAATTTTGTTTTTAGTGGAATGTCTTCAATATCCAACACTTCAACAACAAGCTTTGAAGCGATACAATTACCTATAGTATATGTTTCTCCTGCTATAATGCTATTTTCTATTTCTAAATCAAATATTTTGCTATCATCTATTTCAATTTCATCATTTATGATTAATTTCATCTCAAATTCTCGATTATTGCTGTCGCATAAATTCTTAAATAATTGCGATACATTATACATCTTATCACCTACTTTTCAATAAGGCTCAATTTTATGTCCGACCAATAAATTTCATTTCCTTTTTCTATTGCTATCCCAGCAGGTCTGTTTGAACAATAGAAAGTTTTCGTTTCATATTTTCCACTCATAGGGTCGGGATAATAAACATCAAAAAATACATCTTTAACTAAATTGAGGATTGCTGATACTTCATTCCATTTCAGCAATCCCCATTCAAGCTCTATTTTTCGTTTTGTTGTTATTCTATCTCTTATAAGTGTCCCATCTGCTGTCCTTTTCGTTGTTTCTTCGTTGTCTATATCCATTGATGTGACTAAAAGAGTTTTGGGGATTACTGGAACTTGTGTTCCATTTATTTTAAGTTGCATAATACCACCTCTATATTGATATTAATGTCATTCCTGTTTGTCGCTGGACATTGTTTATTGCTTTTATAACTGCACGGCCTAACTCATTTTCATTAAGTTTCAATATAACTGTTGTATCATGTGTATTCCCTTTTGCATTTCCTATTGCATTTCTTACAGCTTCACCTACTGCTTGACCTATAGCTTGAACAAAGCCTGTATTTTGAAGTGGAACAACTGCTTCAGGACCTGCTTCTCCAATCATCGCAACAGTTGGACTATCAATTATACCACCTTTTGCTAACTTTGGAATAGTAGGTATTGTAACTCCTATTTGTTTTCCTCCTATACCTGGAACTATAGAAGGAACTTTAAAACTTAGAAGTTCATTTAAGCCTTTTATTACATAATTTATTGCGTCTATTATTAGGTTTAAAGGAACTTTTATTATTCCATAAAGTGCGTCAAATACACCTTTAAATATTGTCTTAACTCCTTCCCAAGCTTTTCTCCAATTTCCTGTAAACACTCCAACTATGAAATCAATTAAACCTCCTAAAACTCTGAATATACCTTTTACAACATCTGCTATACCAGCTAAAAATGTTCCTGCAACTGAAATTAGTGTTCCAAATACTGTTCTAAAAACAGGTGCAAAGTTTTGTAATAACCAATTAATTATAGGAGCAAAGAACTTATTCCATAACTCCAAAGCCCCATTAACAAGTTTCATTATAAACTGCAGAACAACTTGAACTGTATCTTTTAAATGCTTATCCCAAAGCCATTTTAATGTTTCTAAAGCTGTTTTAATAATAGGGTGTATATATCCATTCCAAAGTGTAAGAATTAAGTTTTGTATTGATGTCATAAATCCTTTTAGATTATTAATTAACGTCTGTCCATATGTCTCCCATATACCTTTTATTATGTTCCAAGTATCACTTACTACTGTTTTTATGAAGTTACATATTGAATTCCATATCTCAATAACCGAATTTCTAAATCCTTCGTTTGTCTGCCATAAATAGACTATATTTCCTACAAGTAAGGCAATAACCGCTGCAACTGCTAAAACTGGTGCTGATATTGATGCAAATGCACTTGTTATTGCTGTTACCCCAGCTTTTATTGCAGCAACAATTGTTCCCCAATTTGATATTATTAAGAAGCTACCAACAAACGCTGATATACCTGAAATTATTGAAATTATTACATCTTTATGTCCATTTAACCAATTTTTAAATTTATCTAATTTTATCTTGATATTATCTACAGTTTTCTTTATATTCTCACTAACCTCCACTATACTATTAGATAGAGGTTGAACATTCATATCCATTACAGGCATTTCTGAACCTGCTGTTCCTTCTCCAGCTCCACCACTTCCTGTTTCTGATGTACCTTGACTTAATGTATTCAATTCATCAAATCCAGCAAGCTGTCCCTTTGCCTTTTTAGCTGCTTTACCGACCTTGTCATACCCCTTTGCTACTCCACCAAGTGCCTTTGACTGTGCTTGTGTTGTTGTAACTTGTTGCTTTTGTTCTGCTGGCTTTCCAAAAAGTGCTTGAGAAAATTGAGCTATTATGCTAACTACTTGAGTTATTTTTTGTAAAAAAGCAGTTAGTGCAGGTAAAATCGCTTGATATATTGGTAGAAATGCCTGCCCTAAAGCAAGTTGAAGGTTTTTAAGTTCAGCTATAAACCTTGCATGAGCTGTTGCTGTGTTGTTCATTAGGTCAGTTCCATATTTCTTTGTAGTTTGTTCAAGTATTGCCATTAGTCTTATTTGTTGCTGTGTTTGAAAGTCAAGTTGGTGCCACGACTTGCCATTTGCAAACTTCTTAAATGCTTCGGTTGATAGTATCATTGCAATATTGACATTTACACCTAAATCTTCAATTGCTTCTGTGTTACCAAGGAGCCCCGACCTAATTCTCTCCATAACATCTTCCATTGAGCGTCCTGTGGCACTTGCAATTACTGCACTTGCTTTTAAAAGGTCTTGAGTATATTTCATTGTTTCACCAGTAGATTTTGCAAATCCACTTATAAGATTGCCATATACCGCACCATATTTGATTAATTCTCCTTTTGACATAGCAAGTGCTGAAGCTTGAGAGTTAGCCCATTTAGTAAACTCTCCTGCATTTGCCCCCATAATTCTACCTATTTGTTGAAAGCTTGCTTCAAAACTCATTGCTTCTTTTGTTGCGTCTTTAATTACTTTACCAATTCCAATAGTAGCAAGTATTCCACCTATTTTTCTCATTACACTTCCTACACTGTTTTGAAAGCTCTGTAGCTGTTGCTGTGTCTTTTGGAGTTCTTTTTTTACTCCTGAAAAGTCTGCACCACCACGAATAAGTATATTTTTAGTTGCCATCCTCTCTCACCACCTCTCCGCCAAAGATGGCATTTAGGTTCTTTACTTGTGCCAGCATTTCTTCGTCTGTCATTTGTTTTTTAGGTTTAATTTGAAGTATTTCATCTAAAGGCTTAGGTTTTCTCTTTGAAAACCATTGAGCAGTCCAAAGAGCTGTCATATATGCTATGGCTATTTTTTCTTTTGTTTCTTCTTCCTTTATTTCGTTTTTAGTTTTAACAATAAGGCTTATTTCGTAAGGTGTTAGCTCCCAAAATTCATTAATTGAAATCCCTACTAAGGCAGCTACTTCAAAATACTTATATAAATCAAATTCAGTATTTTCTTCGCTGCCTTCTATTACTTTTTTCCCCTATTACCTTCTTCTTCTCCAAAAGCTAATGCAAATGCTTCTGACATCTTCTGTGATATTGTAGTCAAATTACTATATTCATCTATTAAATCCATAACTTTTTCTACTGTTAAACTACTATCTTCATGAACTAATCCAGCCCATATAAAAGTGGCTATTTCTTCTATACTCATGTTACTCATATCTATTTCTGATATTTTTTTCTTAAACTTCTTTTCAATTGTATGTAATGCCTTCATTCCATATCTAAGATTTCTCATTTTATCGAGTTGAACTGGTACAAACATCTTATCTCTCCTTTCTTCGACAAAAAATGATAAAAGCGGGATAATATTGTTCCCGCTTTAAATCGTTTTAGAGCCATTTTTCTAATGTAGGTAATACCTTAGTACCTATTAGATTAACCTGCTGTTACTGTTAGAGTTGGCTTCCCGCTTACTTTTATTGTCGCTTCAAATGAAACTGGATCTTCAAGTGAAGCACCTGTTTTAAATCCTGTTACAACTCCCTTGAAGCTCCACTTAGCACCTAATGCTGTTGGAAATACTATTTCAAAATCTGTTTCAGCTCCACTCTCAAATGCGTCATAGAGCTCTTTTTGTCCATGTCCAGTAGTTGCGTCAAAATATCCGCTAAGTGACACTTCACCTGCGTCTTTAAAGCCGCCTATAAACTTTCTATACCCACCTTCTGAATCAAGTGTTGTTGTGTCTATTGTATCAGCCGAAAGTTCAAGTCCTCCTATTTCAGTTAACCCTGCAACTGTCTTTGCTTCTGCTCCAGTTCCTATTTTAAGAACTGTCCCTAATGCTCTAACTGCCATACTCTATTCCTCCTTGTATTGTATTTTAATATCAATAATAGATCTATAAAGTTCTAATTCATTTTCATATGTCTCTGATATGTTTTCTATTTCTGTATTTTCTATAATAATGTTATCTTCTCCAGTCATATTTTTAAGCCCATTAATCACTTTTTGAGTTAATGTTTTTAGTTCAGAATATGATTTTGATAAAACATTTATAAGAAAAGATGTCTCTATATTGCTTTCTATTCCTTGCAGCGTTCTTAGTTGCTTATAAGATGATTTTATATACACACAAAAAGGGGGTTTTTGTCCTTCTGGAATATTGGTAGGAAATATTTTATTTCTTAGTTCTTCTATATTTCCTAATTGTTTAACTAATAATTTTTCCATTTAATCACCCCCTTAAAGCTTTTTCTATTTCTTTGCTCATTTCATCAACTATTTTCTTTGTTATTGCTGTTTCATTCTCTTGTAAAGCTTTTTTCATAAAATGTAGTCCAGGCATATACTTTCCATTTCTTAAAAAATATCCAAACTCTTGTGATGCTGGATAATATGCTATTTTATTTTTACCCTTTTTAGGGTACTTAATAGGTTTTTGAAATATATCATTTTTATTTCTATCGAATACAACTTGATAAACTTTTTTGCCCTTAAATCTTGATTTTTCACCAACCATAATTATCCCTGATTTTAATTCCCCTGTATCCACTGGAGCATTTTGTCTCGCACTTTTTAATGCTATATTCATACCTTTTTTAGCTGCTTTTGTTACACTTTTCTGAGGTACATCTCCTAATTTTTTTAAGCTCCGTTGTAATTCATTCATTCCTTCAATTTTATATTTCACCATTCCCCAGCTCCCTACATAATAATTGAAGCTCTCTATTTTTTTCTTCAAAATTTATTATCGATATAATACTAAAATATCTATCTTTAAATTTAATCCTCATATCATTTTTAATACGTGGTGAATACCTCAAGTAAATTTTATGTGTTGTTTCATTACTAATTACTCCAGCCTGAAATAATTCCTTGCTACTTAAAGGATAAATAGCCGCCTTTGTTTTATATACATCTTTCCATTCCTTTTCAATTTCTCCATAATCATTTCTTTTATTTGTTAATTCTTGAAATATAATTATGTGTCTGTATTCTCCTGCATTTATTTTTCTCATGATATGCACCACCTTTATAATAAATTTATTGAGTGCATATCTAAAATTGACTTTATTACTGAATTTACTTTTGAATCTTCGACTGTAAAGGCTCTATTATCATACATTTCACTACAAAGCACCATAAGAGCTATAGTTAAATCTTCTTTTTGGTCCATTTGTTCATCTGTTAGACCAGTATAGTTTCTTATATATGATTTTGCAGCAGTTATTATAGAAGATATTAGATTATCATCTTCATTGTGATATATGTTTGCATATTGCTTTATATCTTCTATAGAGACATCACTAATCTTCATCTTTTTTCACCTTCTTTGAAGACTTAACTTCCTCTACATATCCAGCCCGAAGCAAATCTTCACATATTTCCTTATCATTTATTTCTATCTCATCACCTTTTTTCATAGTAATTATTCCAGCAAAATTTACTAATGCTCTAACCTTCATTTAAACACCTCCTAAAATTTAAGGAGGGATAACCCCTCCTTATTAAGCATTAGGAGTCTTAGCAACAACATAAGCCTCATTATTAACTGGCTTACCATCAACAAACATGAAGCCTAATACTCCTTTTGCTCCTTGTGAAGCATATACTTCATTTAATACTTGAATTGTTTGTTCTGGATTGATATTTGCTGCATATGCCTTTGTTAAATCTCCAAATATGATTGGATATACAGAAGTTCCACCTAAGTTATCCATAAATTCTGATATAATTACTGGTTTCCCTAAAATATATCCAACATAATCCTTGGTCATATCCGCTTGGAATAAATATTGTCCATCATTGTCTTTTAACTTTCTTATTTTACCCAATGTATCTCTTGACATTATCCATACTGCATTAGCTAAATATGGAGCTTTCAAAGAATGATATATGTCAATTAGTTCATCTGCTGTAATTGCAGTTTTTGAGGCTAAATTTACCTTAACCCCACCAGTGACAAGCCCTGTAGGTTTCTTATTCCCATCACCTTTGATAAATGCTTCTTCTAATTTATCTGCAAATGCATCAGCCATTTGTTGTATTACTTCACTTGTTACATTAAAATTAGCTTGATTAATTAATTCCAATGAAATCTTAGTTAAAGCTCCTAACTTAAAATGGCCTATTTCAACAACTGTATAATCAGGGTTAGACTTTGTAACTTCAGCTAATTCATCAGTCCATCCAGCTATTATTTTGTTATTTTCTATTATTTGTTGATATTTTCCTGTTGAATTTACCTTTCTAACTAAGTTGAAAAGTCCACTTCTTTCAGTAACCTTCCTAATTATATCCTTTGAAAGTTCTGTAGGAATAATATTACCATTAGCAGTAGTTGTCATTTCTCCAGCTGCTCTTGTTTCTCCCTTAATAAAATCAGAAAAAATCTCTGATGCACTTCTTTGTTCTGGTTTCTTTGTTTCCTTCTTTTCAAAGTTTCTTGTTTCTTCTTCTGCCTTGATTGTCTTGTCTAGATTCTCGATTTCTGCTCTTATTTCCTCATATCTTTTAAATTCTTCCTCTGTGAAAGCTCTTGTTTCTGTTTTTGCCTTACTAATTAATGCTTCCATCTCTTCGATTAAGTTGTTTCTTTTCTCCATTAACTCTGGAAATGCTCTTGTTTCAATCTTTCTTAAAATCATAATTATCTTCCTCCTTTTAATTTAATAATTTCTAATTCTTTTTCATAGATTGAAAAGTCAAAGACTTTATGCCTTTTTTCTTCTATTTCTTCAACAGTAGCAGTGAATTCTTCATTCCTCTGCTCTGTTATTACACTCTTATCATTTCTTACTTCTATTGATGTTGCTATATACGCTGGTGTCTTATCCAAAATTGATACTTCTATTAAATCTAAATCCTTTATTGTTCTTCTTTGAATACCATCTTTTCCTTCCTCCCATTCATCTTCATTAGCTATAAATCCAAAAGACCAACCTTTTAGCTTATTATTTTTAGCCTTTTCAACGATTTCTTCATCAGTTATAGTCGCTATAGCCCTTAAACCTATATTATCCTCATATAGTTCCAAATTTCCTTCCTTAATAGATCCTAATTTTTTGTTTTTATCATGATTAAATAAAAGCTCTACATCATCTGCTCTTTGTAAAGCTCTTTCGAAAACTTTTGGCTCTATTTTTTCAATAAAAGGACCTCTAGGACTCGGTAATATCCTGCTTTCTCGCATAGGAACATTTACATATCCATCAAGTTTAACTTGATTCCCTCGGATTTCTATCTTCATCATTCTCACCTCCTATCTCTGGTAATGATATATTGGTCTTTTGGTTTGTGTTTGGGGTGTATATTTCTTTTGTCTTAGGATTGTATAAGACATCTTGAAGTCCTAATTTTATAAAATCTAACTCTAATGGTTTTAAATCTTCCATATACCTAACTTCATCAATTTGCAATATTCCATTTCTAACTCCTATTTCATAAGCTCTAAATCGTTTTTCTATGTCACCTTTAAGCAGTTCTTTTGTATCAAATGCAAAATAAAAAGAACCTTTTTCACTTGGAAGTAAAAGGTCCTTGTTTAAGGCTGTTTCTATTGCTTTTAAAATAGGTAATATTGCTATTTTTATAAAATTGTTATATTCTTCTTCTTTTGCTTTTCCTTCTAATAATGAAGGCGGAACATTGAATATTTTACATATTTCAATTGCATTTGTTCTTTTGTTTTCATTCAGTTGTAATTCAACTGATGTGCTTGAAGCTTCTTGAAATTCAAGACCATTATTTAAAACTACAACACTTTCTGTGTTATTTTTATATAGATTATTCCAAGCTTGTTTTAATTCGTCTATTGCTTCTTTGCTTAATCTCCCTTGAGATTTTAAAAATCCTTTCTTATTTCCACCAGTTTTAAGAAGTATATTCTCAAACACTAGAGAATTATAAGCAACTGCTAAAGCTTCGTTATTTTCAGCTATTATTCCTTTACCTGTTACTCCATCTTTTGTTTTTCTTGTTATCTTTATGAATTCATAATCCTTATATATTGCACCATTAACTAAAATATCATAGTCTTTAAATATTGGATCAATTCCTATGTTAATTGCTACTTTTTCATTTTCTACATAATGAAGGCTTTTAACTTTATTTCTGTATCTATTTATATATGCATATGCCGAACCTTTCAACAAATAATCTTCTACCAATGCCTTTTTAAATTGAAATCCATCTAATGTATCTTTAGTATCATCATTTAAAAGGTTTACTCTTTCATCTTTAACCTCTTCAACTCTGCCTTCACCTTCTTTATAAAGTTTTATAGGTAACGAGGCAACTGTATTAGATATTATTTCTACACATGAAGCTACTGCTGGTATATTTAAAGCTTGTTCTTTTGATATTCTGCCTGTTACTAATCCCGCTTGAAGGAGTATATCATCTAATGTCATTCTTGTTTCTTTTTTAAATCTAAATTCTTTTATTATATCTATAATCCCCATTTTTTCACCTCCTTTATAACACTTGTACTGTCCAATCTGGCATATTTAATATATCTTGTTGCATTAAATACATAGCATTAATAAGTGCAACTACCATATCTACTTTACCTTCTGATTTCTTCTTGTTCACATATTTATTCAAATTCGTATCTTCTGTGCAACGTGCATTTTGAAAATTGATTTCAAGCATAAGATTTTCATCATAAGCAAATTTTTTCTGTAATATCAATTCTTTTATTAGTTTAGTTGGAGCATGTAAAACACTTGAATGTTGTCTAATTTCTACACACTCATATCCAGCGGATTCTAATTTTTGAACTGTGCTTATTGCATTGTATCTGTCATATCCAATTTGAACTATCTCTACTCCATATTCTTTTTCTAAATTTAGTATAAAATTTTCTACATATTTATAGTCTATAACTTCATCACCACATTCAAAACATACTCCTTGTTGTATGAGTTTGTTATAATCTACCCTCTCTTTCTTTATCTTCAATAATTTCTTTTCTTTTGGAATAAACCCCCAAACCTTAGCATAAACCTTGTCATCATACTCACAAACCATTGCTACTGCTGTGTTATCATCTGTCATTGATAAATCTAGTCCTAAATATACTCGTTTACCTTTCCAGAAATCTTTATCTAAAAGTGTTTTGCATTCCCTAACCTTTGTTACCTCAATATAACCTTCAACTCCAAGTCCTTTGTATTTAATATTACAATGCTTACATAGGAAATTTTCCCTCTTATTTTCATATAAGATAGCCATTGTTCGCATTTCTTTTATTGCATTAAATACATTTTCGTTTGTTACTGCAACAGGATTAGCTTGATATATTACTAAATCATCTATTTGCCATCTATCATTTTGAAGTAAATCATCATCTGGCTCATAGAGTAGTGAAAACCTTCTTTTGTTCTCTAAAAGTCCATCTAATGTCTTCTTTGATATATCTATTTCATCTATCATTGCATTATTGTCATTAGGATATTGCGTTGATATTATTATCCCAAGTTTATTAAATAAAGTTATCTGTGAGGACCTCATTGCTTCAATTGGATATGAATCCATTGCTCCAGCTTCATCAGCTAAAAAAGCATTTGCAAGTTTACCATCCATCCTATCCTCTGAATATGCTAAAGGTGTATATTCACTATCAGTTAATAAACACCTTATTTCACTTCTTAGAAGTTTGAAAACTCCATCTTCTGCTAATGCCGGACTTACCTTTATTATTTTTCTTATTGCATTTTTAAGCTCACTCGAAAGCTTTAAATCCGGTGCTACAGAGAAAAATCTTGAGAATTGAGGTTCTGTTAACATAAGAAGGATAAATATTACTGCTGAATTAAAAGTTTTAAAGTTTTTTCTTGCGATTTCTAATACTGCTGTAGTGTAGTATCTAATATCTAATCCTTGTTCATTTTTTAATTTGGTACAAAATATTGCAACTATTAAAAACCACGCATAATCTTCAAGTCCATCATACATACTACAACCTAAATCTGGATGAACCATTAGTTTTAATATTTTACATACCTTCTCATATGCCCTTTCATCAATATATGCTTCAGGGTTTTTACCTTCAACTATTTCTATCCAGTCTTGAGCTTGTTTTTTTACATATTTACCTACTTTTCTATTATTTTCATCTAAGCACCAAAGAGCATACTTATATGCTCTACTATCTTTAACCATTCTTTAATATCTCTAACAATACATTTGATTTCTTTTCTTCTGTCTTTGGTATGCTCCTTAGTGCTGCTGCTATAGTCATAATATTTTCTTTTTCTATATCAAGTAGCATTTTTCTTTTAGATTGTAGTTGTTTGTCCAACATTAATATTTGTTTTTGAAGTGTTGTTTTAATTTTAAAATATTCTGTTGGAGAAATATTTTCTTTTTGATATGCTTCCTCTAATTCTTGTATATCAGCATATAACTTTTCTCTTTTGTTCTCAAAATCAAAACATTCTGCTTGCAGTATGCAGTATCTATTTATTATAGCTTCGTATATTGCATCATTCTTACCTATGTTTTTTAAGAGCTTGTTAATTCTCTGAAATTCTTTATGAGCAATAGCATTGTTTTTTACTTCTAGTCTTTCCTTTAATGGTATTCCTGTAGTTAAAGCCTTTTCTGCTTCTTCCCTTGCTTTTAACTCCACTTTTGTCCTATGTGATTTTTTTTCAGCTTTTAAAACTGCTAATGGTTTCGGTGGTGTTGGCATTTTTATCACCTACCTTTCATTTTTTAAAACTTGATGTGGGAATGTTTTTTGTTCTGAGGTGGGTGCGTGGTGTTCCGCATGCCACTTCCTCAATTTTGCTCCCCCGGGGGGGACTATCTTTTAACCTTCTGTTCTTGCTCTTTAACTATATTTAATAGTTCTTCTCTGCTAATCTCTCCTTGTTCAGCCATCTTATGATGATAACTACATAATGTTATCAAGTTATCATCGTTTAACCTCTTATCCCAATCTTCATTAATAGATACTATATGGTGCACTTCCAAATCATCATAGTTGTATTGTTTGAGTGTTTTATGTAACCTCCTCAAGCACATTTGACATAAATAATTATCTCTTTGCTTTATCCATTCTCTTTTCTTTTGCCATGCTTTACTCCATCTAAATTTATCTATATCTGTTATTTTATATACTCTCTTTGGTTTCTTTGCACATACATATCCTTTTGAATGTATCTTTCCACAATATAAGCAACTCTTCAGCATTCTATCTAACTCCTATTTATCAATTAAAAAAGAGCTCTGTTAAGAGCCCTTTAAATTAATAAAATTATTAGACCTATAATAATCAATATACTAACAATCTGAAGCAAACACCCTGTTGTATAATAATGGCCGCTTTTACTCCTTCTCTTATATTTTGCCATATTATCATCCTCTTATCTTTTTATAAGTTAAAAAGGTAAACCTAATATATCTGATGCTCTTTTGATTTCACTTTCCGTCGGTTCTCTCATTACATATTGAGCACATGCCAAGTATATTTCTTTTAATTTTTCAAAAGCATTAGGTTCAAATATCCAGCCATTTTTCATTCTATTAAATGTCGCCATTATTTGATTTAAAAACAATATTGGGTTAGTCAAATCACTTAAATCTTTCCAACCATCTATTAAACCCTCTTTTACTTTTATTTCTTGTAAATTTCTATCACATTCCAATTTGCAACATACATAAACATCTTTAATAACTTTATTTTTCCTATCTTCAACAAAAACAATAATGCTCATTTGTGAATCTGCAAACAGATCTTTTCCACAATGATCACACTTAAGGATTATTGGCTCATTAAATAACTTAACCATAATTTCACCCCCTTTCTATTTCCAATATTCTCCATAGAAAGGGTTTTTCCTGCTATTGTCGAATTTTTTCATCTACATACTGAAAAAATATAAAGTAATAAATCTAAAAAAATTTTTTTATTAAATTCTATAAGTGTAACTATATTAACAAAATTTATTCACAAAACCATTTAGCTAAATGCCTTACTCTATCATTCTTTAATTTTTTATCAATAAACTTAATTGTTTGGCGGACATAATAAAAATAATAACCTTCGTAATGTATATCTTTTGCATTATCTTTATAGCAATCCTCTGGGTTATTAAATACAATATATTGTCTACATTCAAAAGGCCTTACTTTATATATTTTACACGTGCCATTATCATTTAAAAAAATACAAGGTAATCTTCCGAATGTAACATATTCTTTTTCTGTATATTTAGGATGTGCTTCATTTATATCCTTAGGATATCTTCCCTTATTTTTTTGTGCTTTTGCAATAACTATTTTTTGTTCTCCTTCATTAAAATTTTCATTAATGTAATTTTTTATGATTTCTGATTCTATATAGTATGTGTTAACTATTTGTTCGCAGCATCCATAACAGCCTTTACTACATGAACTATATTTTTGAAAAGGTTCTATACATAAATCAAATCTTGAATATATTTCTTTAACAATTCTTATTGCATCTTCTAACTTTAACTCTTTACTATCATATTTATTTTGGATATTGCTACATAAGTTGATTAGCTCATTTGTTTTGATTTTAAATAAAGTATAATTATATATAATCTCTTGTCCTTTATAATTTTTCCCTATTGTGTAATATTTATATTCTTTTGTTTTACAGCATTTTTTAAATTTCTTTTGACTTCCACAAGGGCATAAATCACCATTTTCAATAATCACTTCATTATTATTGATTATCTTCACTAAATTCCTCCATTAACTTATTTTACATTAAAATATATTCTAATAAATTATATTTTTATTACTTCTATCTGCATTTTGTTTCATCAACTCCTGGATTCTTTTGCATTATTCTATTTATATTATAAAAGGAGAGGTGTTCCTGCTTTTTTGGCTCCTTCCTCTCCTTCATCAGCTTTTTATAAACTTCTGGCTGTTTCTCTTTTACTATATCCTTTATTTTCACCTCTCCCACTCCTTTCGGGTAAAATAAAAAGAGCCGATTTAGGCTCTCTCTACACACCTATGTCAATTTTAAGATTATCAGCATAATCGTAAGAAATTAACTCATTAAAAGGAGTTTCAAGCCACGCTACTTCTTCATGGGAAATTTTTGATATCTCCTTACAATTTACATTTTTGAATTTATCAATTACCTTATTTATTACTTTTATTTCTTCATGTTCAAACATAGACAAATCATAATTTTTATTGCTTTTTATTTTTAAAATTGTAGATGTTCCATCAATTGATTCTTGCTCTTCTATTATGAATTTTTCGCTTGGATAATTCAATAATTCAACATATCCCCTTTTCTCAATAACAGGTCCGTAATAAAATTTAACATATCTTAATCCTGTTATCGAAGTTACATAATGCTTATAATAAATAAAATCTATATACCATAATAATTTGTTTAAATTCGTTTGATACAATTCATTTATTTTATCAGCCAGATAAGCAATCAGATTTTCTACTTTTTCAAAATCAAATTTTTTATAGCCATTATAAATATTTTCCTCATGACTTAACAAATTTATTATATACTTTTTCTTTTGAAATTTAATATTATCCCCAAGTTTATTATTTATTTTATTATATGTTTTGTTTGATATCCGCCCCTTGTTGTATGCTTCCTCAACTTTTTCTTTGAAAAATTCTTCATCTTCAAGCATTAGTTTTAATAAATCGCTATGGCTCTGACTAGGTAAACCTCCTCTTTCATATCTGTTAATTGTCATCTTTCCCCATCCCAGAATTGCACCAAGTTCTCTCTGCGATAAACCATATTTTTCTCTTAATTTGATAATTTGTTCCGGATTAATTAAATCAGCAACTTGTCTGTATTTTTCATATAATCTCTTTAGGTTATCTTCTTCAATTTTTTCAACAAATAGATCCTCACCACATTTCTTGCAATATGCAATATTTTCAACAATATTAACTTCTTTACCTTTGTATTCTTTTATTAAATTTTGCTTTACCTTATATTCAACGTATTCATTACAATTTGGGCAATAAACCTTTTTCATACATCTTCCCCCTTTACTCCTCCATATCCTCATGAAATGATATACAGACTACCTCATCTGGAGGATTATACCTAATTTTTATGTATATAGTCATATCTAAATATGTTGTATTCTTAAATACCCAAATATCACCTAAATATTTTTGATTATGATCCTTCTCAGGTCCCTTTATATAATCCTCAGGCTTAAGACTCAAAATAATTTTTTTAACATCTTCTATTAATAAACCATATTCCCTTAAAAATTTAACATTTTTTTCTCGCTTTATAAATTGAAAACCCTTTTCTACAATAATTTTCTTTATATCCTTCAAATAAGCTTTTATCAATTCATCCTGCAGTAAAATAATATCGCCCTCTTTCGTGCCGTGATATGCTATTTGTTTACTTTTATTATATCACACAAAAATATTTTTTGCCACTATTTGAGGGCAACTTTATTATTATTTTTACCATGTTTTTTATTTTTATTCATCTTAAAATAAAAAAGCAGCCCGGGGGATCAAGGCTGCTCTGGTTGGGGTAGCTATATGTGAAACTTGTTGAACTTGCAAATTTATCATTGTATCCATAATATCATAAATTTTCTGTTATGAACGTCATTTTTTCGTCAAAAACTCGTCATGAAATATTCATCCACTTTGCTATTGCTTCAACTATCTCTTTTCTTTTTCTCCTTATAGTTGCTTCTGCCATATTCATTCTCATGCCTATTTCTATATTACTTAACTTTGGCCATGTCCCATATTTTAATTCAACAAGTTTCTTTGCCTCTTCTGAAAGTTGGGTAATAGCAAATTCAATATTTGATATTTCATCTTCTATCTGGTTTATTCTGCGTTTTGTTCTTATAAGTTTTACTTTTGCCTGTTTTAATTCCCTTTCAAGCTTTTCTATTTCTTTTTCTAATTCATTTTCAATGTTTGATCTACATATTCCTCCTTGGACTCTATCCTTACTATAATCTATTGCTTTTATGTCAGCATCAATAACTACATTACAATTTATCATATCCTGCTCTAATCTGTATATTTTATTTTGTAACACCTCGACTCTGTAATTTAGTTTGTCTTTTAATTTTAGTTTTTCATAATATCTATACAACATCCCTTCTGTTTTTCTAAAGATTTCGTCTTTGATCACTCTGTCACCACCTTATTTAAGTTGTGCTATCGATTGTCCACATTCGGATGGATGCCCTTTGCAAACAAATTTACATTCACTTGCTCCAAGGCAATACCAACAACATAAGTTCCCGCATTCTGAAATTGTATTTACCTTGCATTTGTATTCTACCCAATCACTTATCATCTTTTCTGCCTTTTTATCGCTATCTGATGAAACCGAAAATATCGAAAACATGAACAGCCCAAAAATTGCTCCTAACATCATCCCTATTACAAAATTTAGCATTTGTTTACCCTCCTAACGTTACACTTTCTAAACTTTTCACCATTCAAATATACTTGTCCACAATGTGTGCATAACATTATATCAATTTCTATCTTACCCCTTTTAAGAGTCCCTTTGATTAATACCTCACCACATTCACACATAAAAGATTGCTTATATATAGCCATTGCTTTGTTGATTAATTCTTTATATTTCTTCATGTCTCCACCCAAGTAGTCGATTATAGCTCTCCAAGCTAACTTTGCAACTTCTTGGTTCATTTGTTACACCTCACCTTGATTTTTGTATAAACTCTGTAAACCACTTAATTCCGACTTCAATGCTTCAAGCATATCCCTCGCTGTCTTATAGCTTACCTCTGACAAATCCCTTTTATATTTCAGTTCTGCTACATTTCCCCTTGCTACATCATTTATTAAGGTAGCAGGTAATCCTGCATCCCTTAAGTTCATTATTTCTCTTGCCAGGGCTAACCTATATTCCTTTTCTGCTTCCGCATAAGCCTTTGCATACTTATATAACTCATTGCAGCCTTTTTCTATCCTCTTTGCTGTTTCATATATAGCTTGTCCTATGTCTACTATATCTAATGCCATTTAATCACTCCATTCTATATGGGCATCCATTTTGATTTATCGGATCTACTTCCAGTTCAAACATTAAATTAAAATATCTACAGTTCTTGTAATCTTCCTTGTTACAATTCTTACAAGTTATTTCAATTGCATTTTCAGCTAATTGTAAAAACTCTTCATGTGTAAGAACAAATTTATCCCCGTATTGTTCAATTTTTCTTATTTTATCTCTATCAACAACATTCTCTGTGTCTAACAGTGCTATCCTAAACTTTCTTAAAAATCTATCGTGTTTATCCAATTCTTTCTCGTCTAACATATTGTTTATTTCTCTAATTGCTTTAAATAAATAGCTCTGGGCTGCTTTTAAATTTTTCTTAGCTTCTTTACTTAATAATCCTGATTTTTCAAATGTTTCTGCTAAACTTACTAGAGCTGCATTTGTAACTTGAAGTTGCATATATTCTTTTCGTTCGTTATATGATAAGAATCTTTTTGGTGAATAATGTCTAACATTTTCAAATACAAGTTCCTTTGCAAGATCTGATCTTCCTCCTTTTAATCTCGCTTCAACTGCTAAACCGACTTCATCAATAAAATTTGTAATCCTAACCTTTGAAAAATTTCTTCTTAACAATGCTTTTTTTATCTCATCCATAAATATTTCAACTAATTCCCCAGCTGTCATCTTTTTACCCCCTTTTTTAAATGTATCTGACTTTATAATTCAATCTTTTGTGTATTCTCTTAAATAGCTCATTTCGGTAAGCATAAAACTCCGACTCTTTCTTCTTTTCCCACTTATGCTTTTCTTTTAAATATCTATCTACAAATTCCTTTTTGCTCATTGTATGCATTTTTATGCTCACACCCTTCAAGCCCTTCTAAGTAATCTAAAACTATTCCATTCTTACTTTTAACTAACTTACAATTACATTCAAACTCATTCAACGGTATGCTTCCAAATCCTTTCTTCCCTTTATTTTCTTTATACTGCTTCCAATACCAACTTAGTGTGATCCAGTCTAATCTATACACTCTATTGAGTCTCTTAAAGTGGACAAGTAAAAATGCTTGTCCACCATTTTTAATCCACCTTTCCATAAACTCTATCTGATGAGGTTTTATGTTGTTTAATGGGAATCTGTCTTCTTCACTTGTCTCTTTTGCGTCAAATGCTATTGGTATTCCTTTATACACTCCAACGTAGTCAAGTATGCTTTTTTCTTCATAAAATGCTCCTACTATATGTTTACCTCTCCTAATAGGTTTCATTGGCGTTGCTATTTTGTTTATTTCAGCTATACCTCTGATCCTGTATGCAGCATTTGCATGGTTTATCATGCTCTCGAATACGTCTCCCCTATGATAACCCATTTTACCAGCTCCTCTTTAGTCTTAATCTATGTCAATTCTTATAACTTTCTTATATTGCCAACCTCTATTTAAAAGCTTAAGATTGTGCTTTTCCATAGCTTTTCGTATATTTAGTCCTTCTTGTTCGAGCTTATCCAACAAACCAACACATACCTGAATAACATCTAAAGCTTCAGCTGCCATTTCTTCTTTATTGTTTACATTATCCATTATGCTTTTAAATAATTCATTACTCAGCTCATCTACCTCTTCATTAAGCTTATTTAAGATTGAAACATTATCATCATCCTTTTTTAAAACTAATAGCTCCATTTATAACCTCCTCATCTTTCTTCTTATCTTTTACCATCTGTATAGCTCTTTTAAGGGTGTAACCTTTAAAATAAAGCTCCACAATTTCTTCGATATTTTGCTTTATTGTCTCTATATCTTGCTTCATATTCCATTCACCCTTATCCCAAGCTTTTGTGCATGCCTTATTAGCTTTTTAGTTGAAAAAGGATAGTTTATTTTTGCTCCTATATCTATCAGTTCTCTTTTTGTTATCTCTTTATAGTCTTTTAAAATCTTTTCCATTGCGTTGTATCTTCTAAGTGCATTTGTTTCATTCATAACTTTTACTTTTTCTTTCTTGCTCCATTCAATTACTTCAAGTTTTACGTTTTGTTTATGTATTTTCAGTAACATAAAGTGTTTTCACATTTATCCCCCCCAATTAGAAATCTTCATCCCAAGGCGGGAGTTCTTCATCTTCAACTGGAATAAAGTCGTCGGTTTCTTGTCGGTTTCCTGTCGGTTTTGGTTTATCCAAAAACTTCACCTCATCAGCTACCACTTCGGTTATATATCTGTTTGTTCCGTCCTGGGCCTGATACCTTCTTGTTTGTATAGAGCCTGATACCGCAACAAGCCTTCCTTTTGTAAGGTTATTGGCAACATTTTCAGCAAGCTTTCTCCAACAAACAACTGGGATGAAATCCGTCTCCCTTTGACCACTTTGACCTACATATGGTCTATCTACTGCTAATGTAAATGTGCAATTTGCTATACCTGTGTGAGCTGTATATCGCAGCTCTGGGTCCTTTGTTAGTCTACCAATTAGCAACACCTTATTCATTTTTAGCCTCCTTAAGCATACTTATCACATATTCTAAAGCTTTAAGCTTTTTTATTTCTTCCGCATTTTTAATTCTTTTATTCCCATTTGATATTTCCATTGCCATTTTTATTAATATTTCTTTAGCTTCACTCTGCTTAATTTTTATTAGCTCTTCTAAGTCGTTTTCATAAATATTGCCAACTACTTCTGCTATATTGCTCAAATAATCGGATAACGATTTATATATTGGATTATTCGCAATTTCTTCTAAATAAAATCCTATCTTTCCTGTTTCAAATACCTCGCAATAATATTTACCAAATCTTACAACATAAAATTCTTTTGCAATTTTTACTATATCTCCTTCATAAATTTCTTTACCGTTCTTGTCCTTAACTCCTGTATATAGCATCACTGCTACTAATTCTCCGTAATCTTTTGTTAGTGGGACAAAAGCATCACCATAATAAGGAATTGTAGTTCGTATAAAAACTTTATTGTTAAAAACACCAACAGGATACATGCTTGTGCCATCCTTTGTCTTCATCAAAGCCCTAAATTTAATTTCTTGCATTATTCATCCCCCTCTCTTAATAGCTTCCCAAGTTCGCAATCTTCATCATGAATATATGCTGCACCACACATGGGGCAATTGCTTAAGAATCCTATTTCCCCCGCAAAAGAATGCCATTCAAGTTTTTCTAATACTTTTCTATAAGCCAATAGAGTTTCTTCAAGTTTCTTAATGTTTGTTTTGTAGTCCGTTCGACCTATCATATAATCAGTTGTAACTCCAAAAAAATCAGCAAGTTTACTTAATATCTCATAATTAGGTATTCGTTTATTACTTTCATATTGAACAATAGCACTTTTAGATAATCCTATTTCTTTAGCTAATTCTGTCTGAGTTAACTTCTTTTCTTTTCTTAGTTCTTTTAACCTTTGTGAGAACACCTTACCCCCTCCTTGAAAGAAGCATTTTCTCAAGCTCCTTGATATCGTATTTTCTCTGACCACCATAGCTGTTGAAATAGTTTCGTGGTGCATTTACCTTTGCTACTTTTGAACCGCTATTTTGCCAGTTTATAAACTCCTCAAATGGCTTATCTGGTCCAAGGAATGTCGCTGCAAGTTTTATATATCTCTCCTCGAGATTATTAAACTTACAGTATTCAGCATAATTAATAGCGGCTTTTATAATATCCTCAGGCTTATGCTTTTCCTTAAGCCTTGTTTGCCATACCCTATAGGCTTTTTTCTTCTCTTTATGCCTAGGATAATGGCTCCAAAATGTTTCAAACTCCTGTGTGTATGCTTCTCCTTTGCCAGGACTACCAGCTTTCGCTTCATCATCCTGCGCTCCATCACCAACTTCTGGTGACTTCTCAGCCGGGGAGTCGTCATGCACACATGTATTATTTATATATATATCATTCTTATCATTCTTTACATTCTTATCATTCTTGTTTGTGTGCATTTGTGTCGCTTTTGTGTCGCTTTCGTGTCGCTTTTGTGTCGCTTTTGTGTCGCACACATCTTGGTAAATACTATAATTTTCAATGCTTATAAGCGTCGCTTTTTTGTCAGTTTTAAATTCAATCATTTTATCATTTTTAAGAAGTTCTAAAAAATGCACTACTTTGTTATTTGACCATCCCCACCTATCACATAGTTTCCGAATTGATGTTATTAATGATCCTCGTTTAACTTCGATTAGTTCATTACCAAGTAAAACTTTGCTGTCTTGATGATTTGCCATTAGCAGTAAGTCTAACCAAGCGTGCATTTTATCAAATGGCTTTTCGTTGTATAGGTAATGGTCCTGTATTTTTCTGTATAGTTTTATCCAGCCTTGCTGCTCTGACATTTAATCACCTGCTTTCATTTCGGAGCAGGATACCCTGCCCCGATTAATTGCTTTTTATAATCCCTTCACTTTTAAGCAGTTTCCTTATAAAATCTAATCCCTTTTGATAAACTAATGTTTTAATATAAATGCATGTTGTCCCATCGGGTTTGTTGTATTTTTGCTCAATCGTCCTAAAATAGCCTTTATCGATATATTCTTGATAAGGAATGTTGTCATGCATTAAGACTCTCTTTTCTCTTAAGAATTTAAACAGCTTATTTCTCCCAAGCTTTGTTTCTTCATATATCAGTTTTGCAGCTCTATTCATATCTATTGCGTCCTTGCTCCCAGCAACTGCATCAAAGAATTCTGCTTTTGGTTGTAGGACCTGTATTTTTTGTTCAGCTTGTATTCTTTTAGCTCTTTCCTCTTTAAGTTTTGTTGCAATGCTAATTAACAAATCCGGATTATTAAGTAGTTCATCTGTTGCATACATGCCATGTTTACGAATACTGGGTAGGACCTCAGAAGTGATCCATTTCTTAAATTTTTTTGCTTCTGGTATTTCTGAACTTAAAATCAATGAATAAATTCCACTTTCATTTATTAGCCATGTTTCTTGTTCTCTGCCTAAACTATCTATGATGGGATGTTTCATCCTGTCATCTTCCTCTACATGCCTAACTATTGCTTTATGCGGTTCTTTGTATTTTAAAATCTCTGCTATATCTTTTCCTACAAACCATGGTTCTTTTTCAATCATTGCTACTCTTACTTTCCCAAACTCTTGATTTTCAAATATTTGTAGTTCCTTTGATGTTTCTTTTTGCTCGTCAAAATTACATTCTTCGCAGCTTCCACCACAGAATTTGCTATCGTAACAATCCATTTTAATACCTCCCATCTTTCGTTCTTTTCAACCCCTGAAAACTATGCTATAATTAAATCACTATCTATTCTCAGAGGTGTTGATATGGAAAACGAAATCCTTTTAAAAGCGATTGAGAAACTTCTCGATAAAAAGCTCGATGAAAAACTTGAACCTATTAAGAAGGATATTGCTGAGCTTAAAGCGGATGTTTCTTCACTTAAATCAGATGTAGAGTCTATTAAGTCAGATATTGCTAATATTAAAGTTACTCAGCAAACTATCCTTACTTTTGTTCAAGAAGTTGACAAAGAATTTTACAAGGTTGAAGAAACATATAAATTTATGAATGACTTAAAAAAAGCTTTTAATCAATAGACCTCTTCGTAGGTCTTATTTTTTTACCGGGACCAATATTTCTTGCCCAGGATAAATTATTGGTGTTATGTTGTTTATCTTCCTAATCTCGTATATAACTTCTCTTGGATCCTCGTTTGGGTTTGTTTGCTTTGCTATTTTCCACAATGTATCCCCTACTTGAACTGTGTAGGTTATAAAAATTTTTTCTTCTTTTGATGCATAAGTTCTATTTATGATGGATATAATAGTAAAAGAGGAAACTATGCAAATTGCCAGTATAAAAAGCAGTTTCTTTCTCAAATTTTTCAACCCCCATTCAAAACTTAATATTCTTGTGTTATAATGAGGGTGCAGGGAGTGGCGGCTCCCGCACCAAACGGTTCCATGAGAAAGCCCTTTGCCGAGGGCTTTTTCTATTGCCCTTCAAAATTGTTATATTCTTTTACTGCTTTAATAAACTTTTCTGCTTCTTCAAAATTCATTTCCTTTAATGAGTGTTTACCAGTTGTATTTGTAGCTATAATCTTTAATTCTTCTTTGCTTAATCCTTTTTCTTGTTGTAAATTTTTCACTTTCTCTATTTGTTCCTGAGTAATTGGTCTTTTTATTTTCATTTCAGCTCCATCTGTAAGCCATGCATTTATTGTTTCTGCTAAATCTTTATTAGGTTTATTTATAATTAATCCATCTAATACATCACATCTGGTTTTTGAAATAATTAAATTATGATCTATATCCATATCCGCAACTATATCAAATTCATATTCCATACCATCTCTTTGTATAGGTTCTAATCCAACTTTCTTAATTATTGTTTTGCCTTTATCATCTTGAGTTTGAATGTATTGTATTTTGGCTCTCATTGTTGCTATTACGTGACATGGTGATGTTATAATTGCTTCAACCAACTTGTTATGAAGTGGTGTTACATCTCTCCATGCTGCGAATTTATTTCCTCCATACTTTACTGAGTTTTTATCTGCAAGCTCTAACGCTCCATCTGTTCCAGCCCATGCATGTGACAAACTATCAATTATTAAAACATCGTATCCTAATGCTCCCGCTTCTTTTATTGCATCTATGTATTTTTGAGGATGAAAATTATCTAATTCTAAAACATCAAATTCAAATTTGTCTGCATATTTGCTTGCACTACCATGTTCTGTATCAATTACTGCTATTTTTTCTCCTAAACCGGTTGCTAAAGTTAACGCTGTATATGTTTTACCCGAACCTGAAGGCCCTATTAATCCAATTCTTGCTTTGGCTTGCTTTTTAGATGCCTTTTGAAATGGCATTTATTCCACCTCCACAATGAATTTTGGTTCTCTTTCTTCAACTTTTACTCCTTCAATTATCTCACCTGTCTCGCTGTCTATTACTACATCACCAGCTACCTTTATTGTTTTCTTTAAGTTAGCCCAATCAACTAACTTTTTAATTTTCACATACTGAGGTTTATTCTGTTCTACCCAACCTAAAAGTATTTCTTCATCTTTCATAAATTCTGGTTGTTGATATTTAAGAACTAGCTTTCCGCTTGGTAATGTATAACTCTTTTGAGTTTTTGTTTCTTTTGCCTGAACTGTTTCAAAATATTCTCTAAGTTTTCCTTCAAAGAAACTTACTTCTCTATCTCTCTTTTCTTGTGCTTTTTTAAGTGCTTGCTGTAGTTGCTCAATCTTTGCATTTACCACCATTTCAAACCTGTTATACTCTGCATTTGCTTCTCTAATTTTGTCTAAACACCAATCTGCTTTTAAGTCACTGTCAATCTTAAAACCTTCTTGTTGAGTTTCTTCCTCTGGAAGAAATACATCGCTTAACCTTAATTCCATAACCTTACCTCCTTTGTAATTTTTCCAGAACTTCTTTCCCACGCCTAAATTGAATAATTTCTGTCAGCCATTGATAAACCTGTTCTTCCCCGAATGTGTCGCACATCTTCCAGAGCTGATCCGTCACTTTGTCATACGTTGTTCCCTCAAAATTCATCACTTTGCACCTCCTTCATTTTTTTCTTTAGAATATTAACCATTGGTTTTAAATAAACTTCCTCTGGCATTTCATCTTTTCCTAACACTTTCACATCTTTGCTATTGTTTTCTCTGTTATCTGTAATACTAATAAGCAAAACTTCCATTTTATCACCTACTTAGCACTTGTAAACTTGCTAATGTTTTGCATCTTGTGCATTTAACCTGAGCTACCAATTCACCTTTTAACTTGTATTTGAATAACAATTTATTACACTTGGGGCATCTAAACTCATCCATGTTTTCTAACATATCAATTCCTCCTCTTTATGCCCCTCATCACCCTTTTCCACGAAACCCAATGTATATTAAATTTTTACTTAGCAGGATTTTCCTTAAAACTTTTGGCAATATTTCATACTCCAGTCCCTTCACCTCCTTTTTCCATCATTTTTTCTTTTCTTCTGCATAAACTATTGTTAGGCAGTAGATTGTGTGTCTAATTTTTTGACACTTTCGGGTAAAAAAATATAATCTTTAAAATTAAGGCCTTCTTTTTCACAATAAGCGAACAATGCTCCGTAAAACTTTGCACCTACGCAATTCCCATGATTTAGAACCATTGAAACTTGTGACCTCTTAATCCCAAGTGTTTTTGCAAATAATGCTTTATTGCCATTAAATTTTTGTTCAACAAGCTCATTTAATTTTTTTGTATTAGGTTTCATCAATATCACCTCCTGCGTCAATTTTTTTTACACTTTAATCTTATCACTATTATTTGCATGTGTCAATATTTTATACGCAATAAAGTCAAAAAATTATACGCATTTTTCGACATATTTATGTTGAAAATTTTGACGCTTAACAATAGAATTATTTTAAGGGGTGATAAGTATGTTTGATAGGGATAAATTTAGTTACTTGCTTATAAAAGCCCGTGGTGAAAGAAATAATGCAGAATTTTCAAGAGAAAGTGGAGTAAGTAGAGCATATATTTCTGGATATATTAATAAAAATATAGATAAACCACCAACACCTGAAATAATTAGGCGTTTAGCCGAAGCTGCATATAATGATGTCACATATGAAGATCTAATGGAAGCTGCTGGATATATAGAAAAATCCGAATCAACTAACCCTGATATGCCACAGCTCACCCCTAAAGAAGAAAAAGATATTGCCAAAAGACTGGAACAATTAAGAAAGGAATTAGAAAAACAGCAGGGTCTTATGTTCAACGGCGAGCCCGCTTCTCCTGAAGCTATTGAAAGTATTTTAGCTGCCCTTGAATTCGGTATGCGTCAGGCTAAAATTATTAATAAAAAATATACTCCTAAAAAGTATCGAAAGGATAAATGATTTCATTCCCTTCCAAAATGGTATATAATAGTATGAGAATAGTTTTACCTGGAGGGGAGATTATGATATATAAAAACCTCATCAATAAAGCAATAAAAATTCAAAAGGAAATAGAAAAAGAATTTAATAAACTTAATCCAGAATTCAATATTAAGTTTAAACAATTTAATGAACAATTTGAGGAGGAATGGGGGAAATGGGAGAAATTAAACAAGAAGAAACCAAATATGCCTTAGTAGACTTTTTATACAAAGATTATGAAATAATCAATTCTCTATTTGCTCAAATATTTAAAGGGAACTTATTTTCAATAGAAATGGCTCAAACCACTCAGGAATTGATTAATGGCACTGGTGGTTTAAAAGCTATTTTTTTTGATGGAAAAATAGAGTCAGAAAAGAAAAGGGAAAATAAAACAAGTAGATATATTGACCCTCATGATCTAAAAATTATTAACTTATTTCAAAGTCTTAATCTCCACGTCACAGATTCATTATCAAATTGTAAAGACAATCAAATCATTTTAATTAAAGGGTCTCTTACTATTAGAGACTTAAGCATTGTTAAAAAGATTTTCCCTAAAATTGAAACTTTAGGCTTAATTCCAGAATTCAATCAACCATGGACACAAAAAAACAAAAAAATAAAAACCTTTGGGGACTTTATAGAGGCTATTCTTGAATTAGTTCCTTCTGGCATTGAACTAGAAATAATTACAAATTCTAATCAAAGAGCACTCGGAATTATTAAAGAAGAATTCTTAACATTTAAATCTGATGACTTAACAAGAATTTATGATAATAATATCCCTGGCGAATGGTCAATTATAGGAATTTTAAATAAATTAGTTAAAAAAGATATAAACTCTAATCCCGTGACTAATTATCGTGATGTTGTTGATACATTAACTATTGCTTGTAATTCATTAATAAATACAGACCAACCAGAATATGCTATAACACCGATAGTTATTTATCGTCATTTACATTATTAGTTTTTTTCTATTGTCTCCCCTGGGTTATATGGTCGCCATAAATGGGAAGGGGGATCATCTTGAGTTATATTAAACCAATTGTTAATAATCTTGTTAAAAAATATAATACCAACGACCCTTTTGAACTTGCTGATTATTTGAATGTGACAATTAAATATTGGAATTTCCCTTTAGAAATTAAAGGAATCTATCAGTATGAAAAACGAAACAAATTTATCTACTTAAACAAACACCTATCTCATCATGAAAAGCTGTATGTTTGTGGCCACGAACTTGGACATGCTATTCTACACACCAAAATTAACTGCACTTTCTTAAAACATCACACCTTATTTAGCACAAACAAATTTGAAAACGAAGCAAATCTATTCTGCTCATATCTTCTAATATCTGATGAAACATTACAGCAATTCTCAAGCTATCCCTTAGAACAAATTGCCGCAATATTCTGTATTCCAATTGAATTTCTATTAATACGCTAATCAACTTAATTTTGGGCCCTGGCGACCAAAATTTGAGAGCCTTTGAGCACCAACCCTACTAATTATTTTAAATTTATTCGAAAGGGTGAAATTTGAGTGTTTGCCGAAAATATTATTAATACTATTAAAAACTCAAACTCTATCATATTAATATTTATTACCAAAACTTCCAATGATCCAAAGTTTAAAATTGGAAAAATTTACATTAATGAAACTATCTATAATAATATTAAAGATTTATATATTCCTTTTATAGAGAATAGCATGAAGAATAAAAATGAAAGTGAATTTGATCCAATGATAGATAATGATGACATTGTTTATTTTTTGCATAATACTGAAATAAAAGGTATTAATGATATACTCAATCCGTTAAATGATGTAGCTGCAATTGAATCTTCTCCTTTTAAAAAAATGGTAAATGAGTCCGATGCTTTTGCTTTTGTTTTTTCTCATAATGAACAAAAAGTTATTTGTTTAAGAAAAATGAATTCAAGCTATTCACTTAAAAATAAAAATATATTATTCTCAGATAATGATCGCATAAGTAAATTTGACCAAGAATTATTTGTTTTAGATAATAAAATTGACTGTATTATATTTGGTGAAAAAACTTACATTATAGGTAAATATAACTTTGAACTGCTCTTTTCATATGATTCAGTATACTTAAATACGGCTAATATATCTCTTAACAAACTTAATAATTTTAACGTTATATCTAATTTTGAATCCTTCAAGGAGGATTGTCTATCAAGAAATAGAATAATTCGAAGACTTTATAAAATAGAAAAAGAAGGCTTCATCGATAAATTTATTGATTGTATACAAAATGAAGGAATTAGATTAAATATGATTGAAGCTATAAAGATCCTTCAACTTAACTTTGAAATTGTTAATAACCAAATAGCTTATGAAGATGTTTCTTGTCTAACTGAAATACTAAACTTTATTTCAAATGATTATCTAAGATCGTTCTACACTAATGATACCTTTATTGCTGCTACAAAAACAGAATATATACGCAAATAGAACATTTGTTCTTTATTAAATTGTGATGTTGTGCTATAATAAAATTGGTGATTTTTATGAATAAACTTAGTAAAGCCATCCTTTTTATATCTTCTTTTGTCCCTCTATATATTTTCTTAATAATACTAAATATTGATTTAGAAAAAATTGAAAATTCATTAGCCCTTTTGTTCAAAAAAAAATTTAGTTTTGTTGTTCTTTGGGGATTAATTAAATCATTTGATCTTTCAGATATATTAATTACATTTTTATTAGTTCTAATCTTTGTTATTATCCTTTTACTAAAACTAGCTTTAAATGCAAATGAAGGTTATAAGGAACCTATAATGATAACATCTATAGAAAATAATAATATTGAAATAATGAATTATTTTATGGTTTATATTTTTGCATTTACAACTTCAATTTTTTCTGATTTTGAAAGAATTAAAATACAAACTATTATAGTTTTTATAATGTTAATAACTTTTATAGGTTATTTTTTTATTAAAATTAATTTGATATATATTAATCCTACAATATATATATTATTTGGATACAACATATATAAAGCCAAAACTGAAAATACTGAAATAATTATTTTAACTAAATTGTCATCAAATAAAATGAAAAACCTAATAGGAAAAATTATATCTCTTGAAAACATTTCTAACGGGATTTATATTCTAAGAGAATAATTTATCTTTTATGGATTGACATCCAAACATATGTTCGTTAAAATAAAATTAGAAAACCAAAAGAAATCCTTTTGAGATTCACTAGAGGTTCCACGAAACCCAATGCACTTTACGTGCGTTGGGTTATTATTTTTTGTCAAAAGGAGGTTATTTATGAAAGCAGCAATATATGCAAGATATTCAAGTGATAATCAAAGAGAGGAAAGTATAGATGCTCAAATAAGAGCAATTAAAGATTTTGCTACAAGACAGGGCTATGAAATAATTAAGATATATACAGATGAAGCAAAATCTGCAACTTCTGATGACAGACCTCAATTTCTACAAATGATTAAAGATAGTTCACTTGGAATATTTGACACTGTTATAGTTCATAAACTTGATAGATTTGCTCGTAATAGATATGATTCTGCCTTTTATAAAAGGCAACTTAAAAAGAACGGAGTAAGATTGATTTCCGTTCTTGAAAACTTAGATGACAGTCCCGAGTCAATTATACTTGAATCGGTTTTAGAAGGTATGGCTGAGTATTACTCAAAAAATCTGGCAAGGGAAGTTATGAAAGGTATGAAAGAAAATGCCTTAAAAGCTAAACATAACGGCGGCACTCCCCCACTTGGTTACGATGTTATTGATGGGCAATATGTCATTAATGAAAAAGAAGCTCAAATAGTAAGATATATTTTTCAAAGATATGCTGAAGGAATTGGATATAAAAAACTTATACAAGAACTAAAAGCAAGAGGTTTTAAAACTAAGCGTGGAAATGATTTTACTCAGCCAAGTTTACATGACATATTAAAAAACGAAAAATATACAGGATGCTATATATTCAATAGGCAAGCAGCAAAAGATGTAAACGGAAAAAGGAATCAACATAAATCGAAACCTGAAGAAGAAATTATTAAAGTCCCTGGAGCTATACCTCAAATTATTCCAGGAGAACTTTTTAATAAGATTAAAGAAAGAATACAAAGTAGGGCAAATGGAAAAAATAAAGCTAAACAAATATATCTTCTTTCTGGGAAGATTTTTTGTGGTAAATGTGGAGCTGCTCTAATAGGGCATACTACACATATGAAAAATAAAATTTATCCTAACTACATTTGTGGAACAAAATATAGAACTAAAAACTGCGACTTAAAGGCAGTCAAGAGAGATTATGTTGAGGATAAAGTTATTGAAAATCTTAAAATTAGCATATTCAATCCAGATGCAATTAAATCCCTTACATCAAAGTTAGTAGAATACTATAATAAAATGGTTCAAGAAGACACTGAAGATTTAGAACTTCTTGAAGAAAAGTTAAGTGAAATTCAAAAGAAAATTGATAATATAGTCGCAGCTATTGCAGACGGGATGTATAGTCCAACAATGAAAGAAGCAATGAATAAACTTGAAGAAGAAAAAAGTCAAGTTGCATCAACGTTATATGAACTTAAGCATAAACTAGAAACCTACTCACTTAATGAAGAGCTTATTGAAAAGTATCTTATTAAAGATATGCACAGATTGCAAAATAAGAATGTTGATGACTTGAAAGAAATCATCAACACTTACGTTGACAAGGTAATAATATATGACGATAAGGTTATCACTAACCTTAGAGTTTTACATATGAGTGGAGCAGGTAACGGGAATCGAACCCGCATAGCCGGCTTGGGAAGCCGGAGCTCTGCCATTGAGCTATACCTGCCCACCTAAAATCTATTATTTTTCTTTATTTTAATTATATTCCTAAAAAATTAACTGAACAATTTTTATTTTTCTCAATAGTTAATAATCTTTTCTATATATCTTTTAATTTCTTTTAGTTTAAAATTATTCTTTATTTTTTCATAATATTTACATATTTGAAATATATTTATTATTGTGCTATAAATCTTACTATAAGGGGGATGAAAATATGCACAGTTTAAACCTTGTAGTGCATGATAACATTCCGCTTTTTAAGTGTTCATATTGTGGCAAATGCTTTGGCTTTTTGGAATCAACTTCATATCTTAAAATTAAAATGAGGGGATGCTGCTGGTATTTCCCCAAATATAAGCTAATCGATATAAAAAATATCTTAAACATCGGAAGAGAAGATTTTATCAAGGAAATTGCAAATCTTACAAATTCAAAGATCGAAAAGTATCACATTGAAGTTTTAGGTTATTTCGATGATGAAAAGTATAACAAATTAAAACCTCAGGTAAAGGACTTTGATTCTACACTATTTTTTAAACTTTGTCCCTTCTTTGATAAAAACGGTTGTAGACTGGATTTTACCCTAAGACCCCATCCCTGTAACCTTTACCTTTGCCGTGAAGTTATAGAAGCTTGCGGATTAGAATATGAAAGCTATAACAGGGAAAGAAAGGACTACTTTGCCTACTGCAATTATTACAACGACCTATTAGCTAAAGAATTGCAAAACAACAAAATAAACCTAATAGATAATTTTGATGATAGCATAAAGCTTCTAAAGCAAGTCCACATTCCTAAATTCGATTTTAGAAGGTTAAGAGAAATACAAATTAAATTTGAAAATGAAATAGCAGTGTAAAAAGAGCCACAATATATTGTTAAGACAATATATTGTGGCTCTTTTTTATAGGTTAACTATTTCGCAGCTATCCTTATAAGCTTTAATCTCATTTATAAGTTCAGGAATAACCTTATAAACATCCCCAACGATTGCAAGGTCTGCAATAGACATTATTGGAGCATTTTCATCTTTGTTTATAGCGATTATATATTCGCTCTCCTGCATTCCTGCAAGATGCTGAATTGCCCCTGATATTCCACAGGCTATATAAAGCTTTGGCCTTACGGTTTTTCCCGTCTGTCCTACCTGATGATCCTTTCCTATCCATCCTGCATCTACTGCTGCACGGCTTGCTCCTACTACCCCTCCTAAAAGATGGGCAAGTTCCTTTAGCATCTCAAAGCCTTCCTTATTCCCTATTCCTCTTCCCCCTGATACTATAACCTTTGCCTCTGTTATATCTATCTTTTCATCGAGGGATTTTACTATCTTTTCTACAACTGTTCTTATTTCCTCTTCCTTTATCTTTATATCAATCCTTTCCACCTTTCCTTCCCTTCTATCATCAGCACAAGGAAGTGGGAATACTCCAGGCCTTACAGTTGCCATCTGCGGCCTGTGGTTTGGACACTCTATTGTCGCCATTAGGTTTCCCCCAAAGGCTGGTCTTGTCATTAAAAGATTTTTTGTGTTTTCATCTATATCAAGCCCTGTGCAGTCGGCTGTAAGTCCTGTCTTTAATCTTGCTGCAAGCCTTGGACCTAGGTCTCTTCCTATATTTGTTGCCCCTATTAATATAATCTCAGGCTTTCTTTCTATTGCTATTTTTTCTATCGCCTTTGTATATCCATCGGTTGTGTAGTTCTTTAAAAGTATATTTTCAAGAACTATAACCTCATCTGCCCCATGCTTTATTAGGGTGTTTGCAAGTTTTTCTACCTCATATCCTACCAATACTGCTGTAAGTTTTACCCCAAGCTTTTCAGAAAGCTCCCTTCCCTTTCCTAAAAGTTCTAGGGCTACCTTCTGCAAATG
>JAOAEI010000079.1 GCA_026416875.1 Caloramator sp. | reverse complement strand
TACGGGAATAAATATGGCTCCTACACCAAAGGGTGTTTTTCAAATTTCATCAAGGGGGAATTGGTTTTACTCCAATTATTATAAACAAGGTGGAAAATACTGGGTAAGATTTAATGACTCTTATCTTTTTCACTCACTTCCCATGGACAAGCAGGGTAGAGTTGTTGATTATACGATAGGCAAAAAGGCAAGCCATGGATGTGTAAGGTTAAAGGTTGAGGATGCCTATTGGCTTTATAAAAACGTTCCAAATAAAACTTTAGTTTACATTAACTAATGCAAAATTACGGTCAAGGAGAAAACTATGCATTGATGTTTTCTCCTTTTTTATATGTCCTAATGCAGGGAAAATACTTTTTTTGTCTAATTTATTACATATAAAAATTTTTTAGGAGGGGTATAATGGCTAAACCTTTAATTGGAATCCTTAGCAGAATTTTTACCGAGTATGATAAAGACATAAATTGTATAGAAAGGTGCTTTGTAAGTATGGACTATATTAGAGCCATCGAAAACAGTGGAGGAAGCCCTATCATAATCCCACTATTAAAGGATGAAGAAAGTTTAAAAAAACTTTTAAAAGACATAGATGGCCTTCTAGTTCCCGGCGGCATTGATGTTAATCCTTTACGTTATAACGAAGAGCCTTTTGAAAAAATAGGTTTTATATCAGACGATATAGATGATTTCGATATCAAAGCAATAAGATGGACGTATGAATTAAGGAAACCTATATTAGGTATTTGCAGGGGACTTCAAGTTATTAATGTCGCCTTTGGAGGCAGTTTATATCAAGATTTGAGTTTAAAAAGCGGCTATAGAATAAATCATTGGCAAAAAGCAAAAAAAGACACACCCACCCATTCAATTGATATAAAGACAGGGACAAGAATGTTTAATCTTTTAGGAAGCAGTGCTATTGTCAATAGCTATCACCATCAGGCTATTAAGGATTTAGCTGAAGGATTTATTGCAAGCTCCCTTTCAATGGATGGAATAATAGAATCGATAGAAAAAGTTAATGATGGATATGTCCTTGCTGTCCAGTGGCATCCTGAAATGATGTTTAATTCCCATGAAAATATGAGAAAAATCTTTATAGATTTCATTGAAGAATGTCAAAAACAAAATAAGGGGGAAATATCGTGATAAAGATAATAAATAAAATTATAGAAGTTAAGCTTGGCGACATTACAAAGGAATATTGTGATGCTATAGTAAATCCTGCAAATTCAAGCCTATCCCATAGTGGAGGTGCAGCCCTTGCGATTGCAATTGCTGGAGGGGATATAATTCAAAGGGAGAGCGACGAAATTATTAAAAAAATTGGGCACCTTCCAGTTGGAAAGGCAGTTATAACAAGTGCTGGTAAACTTCCATGTAAATTTGTGATCCATACTGTTGGCCCAATGATAGGTGAAGGAAATGAAAACAATAAATTAAAAAGCGCAGTATGGAATTCATTGACCTTGGCTGAACTCTACAATCTTAGAAGTTTATCTATGCCTGCAATTAGCTCAGGAATATTTGGATTTCCAAAGGATAAATGTGCTGAGATTTTATTCGAGACTACAATTAAATTTTTAAGCCAAGATAACATAAATCTTGAAAGGGTCGTATTTTGCAATAATGACAAATTAACATATGAAATATTCCTTGAAAAAGAAAATAAGTTTAAATATCTGCTATAAAAAAGTTCTTTTATAAAAAAATATCGCTTAAACCAACCCCTTCAAAGTATTTATAAACTTGATTTAATATGATAAAATATAAGAGACAACGCTTATTTACTACAAGGAAAGGGGAATACAATTGAAGTTTATTGTAAAGCTAATTGTATTACTTCTGTTGTTCAATATTCTACCACATAAAGCAAGTGCAGAAGTAAAAGCTAATTATGATGATATCGTAGGTTCAGATGTTGTTGTTGGAATTATTGCAAAGGATACTGCAAATTTTCAAATGGGGGAATTAGTTGAGGTTATAAAAGGAGAAAAGCAAAAATTTTATTATGTAAGGAGTTTATCATCTAATAAATTATCATGGGTAAAAAGCTCTGAAATAGCAATAGCCTCTCAGCAAAATATTGAAGTTAAAGAGCTTGACAAGGAAATTATAGAAAGTTATATAAACACTAAAAATATTAGAACTCCTTCAAAATATCTTATTTGGGTAGATCTTTTAAGACAAAATACTCATGTTTTTATTAAAGAAAAAAATGGATATAAATTAATAAAAACCATGCCATGTTCAACGGGATTAAATACAGCCCCAACTCCCAGAGGGATTTTTAAAATATCCGCAAGAGGGAAATGGTTTTATTCAAACTATTACAGGCAAGGAGCAAAGCATTGGGTAAGATTTAACGGGCCTTATCTTTTTCATTCTGTTCCTATGGACAAGCATGGTAGGATTGTTGATAATACCTTAGGCAAAAAGGCAAGTCACGGTTGTGTAAG
The DNA here is from genome assembly GCA_026416875.1 of Caloramator sp. GTDB lineage: Bacteria > Bacillota > Clostridia > Clostridiales > Caloramatoraceae > Caloramator. The sequence continues at coordinate 5,474 of JAOAEI010000079.1, read as the reverse complement.
ACTTAGCATTAATGATTCCTACTGGATATATAAAAATATACCAAATGGAACAATAGTATATATAAACTGAAAATTTTAAAGCCACATAAGGAGTTTTATTGTAATCCTTATGTGGCTTTTTATATACCTATTCATCTCTTTTTAAGAGTATTACACAAAATATTACCAGAATAATTCCTATAACTTGAATGATATTTAGCCTTTCCCCCATAAAGATAAAAGAAAGGATTGCTGCAGACGGTATTTCTATGGTGCTTATTATTGATGTCGTAACAGGTCCCACATATTTTATCGCAGCATATAGCAAGGTAAGGGGAATTATCTCGCAAAATACAGCAAGTAGTGCAGCATTTTTTACAGAAGTTAAGCTGACGGAGGATAGTTTTAAGATAAATGTAAAGTTAAATATAAGTAAGACTAATAATGAAAAGGTGGTTGAATAAAAGGTAACTAATATTTCAGGAACATCCTCAACAATGTATTTTGCATATATGTTTAACCCAGCATAGAAAATTGCAGATAAAAGCCCAAATAAAACGCCAATAATAAACCCTTTATCTAAACTTACGTTATGGATATTTAAAACAAGATAGCATCCAAATAATGTTCCTGCAATTGCAAATAGTTTTATTTTAGAGAGCCTCTCCCTTAAAAATATAAAACTAAATAGAGCCACCATCGTCGGGTATGTGTATAAAAGTATTGTTGCAACTGCAACATCTAAGTATTTAAAGGAAGAATAAAAAAATACCGTCATCAGGGTGTTAAAAATAGCCCCTTGGATAAAAAGCTTTTTATAAAGTTCTTTAGAAAGCTTTATGTTATTTCTATATTTTATTAAAGAATATATAAGAAGTATTACACCTGCAATTATATACTGCAGCATCAAAAGATCTACTGGTGAAAAGTTTTCCTCATAGCCATGTTTTATAAAGATGCCTGCACTTCCAAAGAATACTGCAGATAGTATTCCATATAAAAATCCCTTTAATTTCATTTGTCCCTCCTCAACTTAAATCACCATTTTTCATTCATTATTTCTTCCCTTTTTCTCTGAAATTCCTCTTCCGTAATAAGACCATCTTCTTTTAATTTATTTAGTTTTCTAAGCTTAGTTTCAAAATCATCATCTGATTCTATATTAATATCTTCTATTTCTGCACTCCAGGAAGGAAGTCCCCTTTTGTTAACAACGTTGTAAACCGAAGAACCAAAGATTAAGGCCGCAATCAACGTCCAAAATATACCAAAAAGTCCCAAGTTGGGGATAACAAACGTAATACCAATAATGATAAATATTAAGCCCCCAATCATGGAAAATATCGCCTGTTCTTTACTTTGTTTGACTATTATTCTTTTACCCATAACCCCACCTCATTAATTTTTTAATTTCATTTTAACCTATATACATTTTTTGTCAAATTACTTGATTGTTTTTTAACTTCATTTTATCAATTTAACAAGTATAAAATCTTCTTTATTCTTCTTTTCATACTTATATCCATAAAAGTTAGTAAATTTTCTTAGGTTTTCCGCTTCAACATCTGTTTCAACTATTACATTTAAAATTAACAAGGGTGAACATTTATCAATGCCCACCCTATACAAGCAATTTATATTCTTTTTTTATAATATATTTTTGTATTTTTGTGGTTAATTCAATATTATGTCGCATAAGCACTTCTTCCTTTTTATTATCAATGGTATAATATATAAAAATAAAAAAATTGTCCCAAAGATTGGGACAAATAAATTAAAATGCAGGAATAACAGCTCCATTATATTTTTCTTCTATAAATTTTTTTACATCTTCGCTTTGTAAGGCCTTTATTAATTCTTGAATTAATGGATTATCTTTATCCTCTGGCCTTACTGCTAATATATTTGAATAGGGGGATTCTTTGTCTTCAATGAAAAGGCTGTCTTTAACAGGGTTTAAATTTGCTTCTAATGCATAATTTGTATTTATAATTGCTATATCAACATCCTTTAATACCCTTGGAAGCTGCGCTGCTTCTAATTCTTTAAAAATTAAATTTTTAGGGTTTTCTATAATATCCTTAGGTGTAGATGTTAAATTAGTTGAATCCTTTAGTTTAATAAATCCTTGTTTTTCTAAAAGGAGCAGCGCTCTTCCTTCATTTGTCGCATCATTAGGAATAGCAATAATCGCTCCATTAGGTATCTCATCTTTGTTTTTATATTTTATTGAATAAGCCCCCATCGGCTCAACATGAACCTTTGCTATTGCTATAAGATTCATCCCTTTTTCTTTATTAAATGTCTCTAAATAAGGAACATGCTGAAAAAAATTTGCATCTAATTGTTTATCATTTAGAGCTATATTGGGAGTTATGTAATCTGTAAACTCCTTAATTTCAAGCTTAATCCCTTTTTCTTCTAATTTAGGCTTAATAAAATTAAGTATTTCTGCATGGGGAACAGGTGTAGCACCAACTACTATCTTATTCTCCGATTTTGAAAGTTTACTACAACCCATAAATAATACAAGAATGCTTAAAAGAATCACCAAAGCTTTTTTCATCTTAGCACCTCCATTATCTTTTATCAAATCTTCTGCTCCATCTGTTACCTGCTCTTTGGACTACTTCGACAAAAAGAATCAAAATGATTACTGTTACAATTAAAATATCTGTCCTAAATCTTTGATAACCATACCTTATCGCTAAATCCCCTAAACCACCTCCTCCAATGGCACCAGCCATAGCTGAATATCCTAAAATATTTATTATTGTTAGAGTAAGCCCTGATATTAAAGATGGGAGGGCTTCTTTAAGCATAACTTTAAATACGATTTGTGGAGTATTTGCTCCTAAAGAAACTGCAGCCTCTATTATTCTTTTATCCACCTCATTTAATGATGTTTCAATAATTCTTGCTACAAATGGAGAAGCAGCTATGGATAGCGGAACTATCGCCGCAGTTGAACCTATGCTGGTTCCTACGATTATCCTAGATAATGGGAATAAAATAATTATCAATATTATAAAAGGGATCGATCTTGCCGTATTAATTATAGAATTAAGGGCTTTATTTAAGTGTAAATTTTCCAAAAGGCCTCCTTTTTGTGTTAAAACAAGAACTATTCCCATTGGAAATCCAAAGATTATTGCAAATAAAGTTGAAAAAAGGACCATATATAATGTTTCAAGCAATGCAGAAAATATAAGGCTTAATGATTCAGCTAACATTTTTCAATAACCCCTCCTTATCTATTCTTAAGCTGCTTTCCTTTATAAACTGCTTAACTTCTGCGGATTTCGGGAAGTTTAATAAATCATAAGTGTTTCCCCATTCTATTATTCTGCCGTCATTAATAAATGCAACTTTATTACAGATTTCTTTTACAACCTCCATTTCATGGGTTATCAAAATGATTGTAAGTCCATATTTTTTATTCAAAGATTTTAAAAGCCCCAAAATAGACCTTGTAGTTAACGGGTCTAGTGCTGATGTAGCTTCATCAGATAATATGTATTTAGGATTAAGAGCTAATGCCCTTGCAATTGCAACTCTTTGTTTTTGTCCTCCTGAGAGCATAGATGGATATGCATCCTTTTTATCTTTCAAATCCACTAATTCTAAAAGTTCCATTACTCGTTTATCTATAAAATCTTTGCTATATCCTGATATTTCAAGGGGGAAAGCTATGTTTTTATATACGGTTGAATTCTGTAAAAGATTAAAATGCTGAAAAATCATCCCCATGTTTTTTCTAAGGTCCCTTAATTTTTTGCCATTTAAACTTGTAATGTTAACACCATCAACTATTATTTCGCCTTTATTAGGTTTTTCTAATAAATTCAAACATCTTATAAGCGTTGATTTCCCAGCTCCGCTTGGGCCTATTATTCCAAATATATCCCCATCTTCAATAACTAAATTTACATCTTTTAAAACTTCCATCTCCTTTCCTTCATTTTCAAAGGATTTATATAAACCCCTTATTAATATCATAATAACTCTCCTTTCATAATTAATATTACATAATACATATTCTCTCGAAAAAAAACAAAAATAAAAAACCTCCTTCGAGATGAAAGAGGCTAAATTCTCTCTCATCTCTCGGCAATATTGCCGCAGGATTTGGCACCATTGTGGATTAACCACTGGTTGCCGGGCTTCATAGGGCCAGTCCCTCCACCACTCTCGATGAGATTTTTAATATTCATTTATCTTTATGCAAGATTATATCATCTAAATTTCATCTGTCAATATATGTTAAACAATTTTAATATTTATATTTAGTCACTTTAATTTTACGAATTTTATCCTAAAAAATATTATGCCTTTCATTACTAACCTTACGGATTTGCCTTTCATTTATTCGATTATCATAACATATTATATATTAAGAAAAAAACTGGGGGGATTTTTTTGGAGCAAAGAAGAAATTCTGAGATAGTTTCTGTGCTTTTCAAAATGCAAAACCTGCAAAAAGCTATATTAAATTCAGTTAAACATCTTAAAGGGATAAAACCACTGAAAGAATCCATGGAAATCTATAATAGCTGCTTTAATATGCTTCAGGAGGCTTCCTTTTATTTTTTCCAAGCAACTGGATTTTTAAAATCCCAATATATAGATGGATGCCTTTCATATACGAGTAAAAACTTCCTATTAAACAAACTTTTCCTTCCCGCATTCAAATCTTTCCAAACGCTTCAAAATTCATTAAACCTAATACAAGTTGATGATATTTATCATGAAAGCCTTATTCTTTTAAAAAACAAAATAGAATTCATAAATAATACGCTGTCTGAATTATTATCAGATATAAATTCATTTAATTAGATACGGTAAATTATAGAAATGTCAAAAAGTCAAAATGTCAAGTGACAGGCACATAAAAATGCTGCTAAAGTGTAAAACTTTAGCAGCATTTTATTTTCACATTGTTTTCTTTAAATACCTTTAAAACCTCATTATAAACTTCTTCTACTTTTACTTCTTTAACTTCACTTGAGTTTCTAAGTTTAAATTCAACTATTCCATCTTTAATCTTCTTTCCTACAGTTATTCTAATTGGAATTCCAATAAGGTCAGCGTCGTTGAATTTAACCCCTGCCCTTTCGTCTCTATCATCGATTAATGTTTCAACTCCCATTTCATTGAGCATATTGTAAATTTCTTCTGCAGTTTTAACCTGAAGTTCATCCTTCATTACAACTGGAACTACTATAACATGATAAGGCGCTATTGATAGAGGCCATATTATCCCCTTTTCATCGTGGTTTTGTTCAATAACTGCAGCCATTGTTCTGTTTATTCCAATTCCGTAGCATCCCATTATAATTGGCTTTTCTTCGCCTTTATCATCCACAAAGGTTGCCCCCATAGCCTCAGAATACTTTGTTCCAAGCTTAAATATGTGTCCTACTTCAATACCCCTGTTTATTGTAATTTCTGCACCGCATTTTGGGCACTTGTCTCCAACTGCAATGTTTCTAAAG
>JAOAEI010000078.1 GCA_026416875.1 Caloramator sp. | reverse complement strand
GGGCTTATTTTTTAAGTTTTAATTATTTCCAATGGTGATTGTCAACAAGTAGTTTTTACTTTGATGCAACACTAGAACCCCCTTATTGGTTTGTGTTTTTTTCCACTTTTTATTTTACTACAGGGGTTGTCTCTTTTAAATTTTTTGTCCTTTTTTCGTCCTACAATAATTTTAAACTATGTATAATACTCACAATGAACATTGAACCTTTGTTTATATTTTTATGTCTAATTATTATAGATACAAAGGAGGAATGTGAATTGAAAAGAGCCTTTGTTTTTATGCTAATAATAATTTTGCTTTTTAAAGCAACAATAAATACTTATGCTAATTCAACTTTTTCATATTATGATTTATGGAACAAAAATAAAGATGATATTAGCTTAAAAAAATCAGGAACTGAGATAGTTTTCCTAAATAACAAATATAAATTAATCAATTATAATTTTTGTTATTCCTTTGTTTTACCAAAAACATACATAATAGATAACTCTAGAGGTAATATTTATGTGAGGCTATTTAATAACGAAGCAAGAATAGATTTTTATTTTGATTTTCTAAAAAAAAATAATTTAAATAACTATATTGAGGATACTACTAAGCATATTAATAACATTTTAATTAAAGAAAATAAAAAAATAAATAATTATAATGTTCATTTTATTGCATATAGTCGTTCAAGGCTCTTTAGCTCCGACCTTAACTATTACTTTTTATATTTTATCAATCATAATGACAAATTAATTGTTGCACAGTTGAAAAGTAACTATAAAAACATAATTAAGCATAAAAAAATACTTGAAGAAATCATAAAAACCATAAATTTTAATGAAAAAATTATCCGCGATGAAATAGATATGGATATAAATAACATACACAATGATATTGAATTTAAAGGCACGGATTTTTCTCTAGTAATCTCAAAAGATAATAGAATATTTGGAACTTATCACTCCTATTCAAGGGATATAGAAAAGCTTGAAGCAAAGCTTGAAAATAAGTTAGGGGCACAAATGTTTTATAAAAATATTAATCAAGTGTATGATAAATACACTGGGGAACTAATAAACAAAAATAAAGTTCCAGTAGTTACCTTCCACTTTCAAACTCCATCCCAAGAAAAGGAATCCTATGTAGAAAAACTAATTAAAGGTGAATTCGATGATTCGTTATCTACATGGGTTGAAGAAATAAAAAAACTAAAAGGCCTTGTATTTATTAGAATAGGTAATGAAATGAACTGTGAATGGACAAAGTGGAGCTATAAATATACATATAACGACCCTGATTTATATAAAATGGCCTTTATTTATATAGTAAATTTCTTTAGGGCAAACGACTGCAATAATGTTTATTTTGTTTGGAATCCTAACAACCTTTCTGAGCCAAACTATTCTTGGAATCACGCTGAATTATATTATCCAGGTGATGATTATGTCGATATAGTAGGACTTACAGCCTATAATTTTGGCGATACTCAATATTCAAAGTTTCAATATTTTGATGAACTTTATAATGATTTATATAAAGAAAATATTTTATATCATCCTAAAAAACCTATGATAATAGGGGAATTCGCTTCGGTAAATAAAGGTGGAGACCAAGCACTATTTATAAAGGATATGTTTCAAAAATTAAAAACAAAATATAAAAATATTAAATTAATCATTTGGTTTTCTCAAAATGATGGAGAATACGAATTTGATATATTAAATTCTCCAGAGAGCATAAAAGCCCTTAAAGAAGGATTAATGCAAGATTTTATTATTAATAGCCCCTTTCAAAGATAAATAAGGAACAGCCAAGCTGTCCCTTATATTCTTTCCCTTGGTGTATAGTGGGTATGAAGAAGGTGATGGGCCTTTTCACCGCCTATTTCACCCATGTATTCCTTATACATTGCAATAACTGCCGGATTTTCGTGGGATTTTCTTATGGGTTTGTTTCTATCTTCTTCATAAATCGCATTAAGCCTTGCCCTTACTATATCAAGATTTCCATGATGATAGGGCTGTCCTCCACCATCTATGCACCCGCCAGGGCAGGCCATAATTTCAATTGCATGGTAAAACCTCTTTCCATCCCTAATATCCTCAAGAAGCCTTCTCGCATTGCCAAGGCCGTGGGCAACACCTATCTTAAGTTCCATATCCTTAATCTTTACTGTTGCCTCCTTAAGTCCGTCCTCAAGTCCCCTTACTCCATGGAACTCAACCTTTTCTAAGGTTTCACCTGTTATCCATTCATAGGCAGTTCTTAAGGCAGCTTCAATAACTCCTCCGGTTACGCCAAATATTACAGATGCACCTGTTGATTCTCCGAGTGGATCATCAAAATCCTCATCAGGAAGCTTTGTAAAGTCTAATCCTGCCTCCCTTATCATCTTTGCAAACTCCCTTGTAGTTATCACATAGTCTACATTTTTAATTCCGTCTTCTTCAAATTCCTTTCTTTGAATTTCATACTTTTTAGCAATACACGGCATTACAGAAACTACAACTATTTTTTCAGGTGGGATATTAAATTTTTCTGCAAAATATGTCTTTGCAATTGCCCCAAACATCATATGTGGCGATTTACAAGTTGATGGAATATCCAAAAGCTCAGGGAATTGATGTTCTATAAACTTAACCCAGCTTGGGCAGCAGCTTGTTAATATTGGAAGTCTTCCCTTGCCGTTTAATCTATCTATAAACTCCTTTGCCTCTTCAACAATGGTTACATCAGCAGCAAAATCGGTATCGAAAACCTTTTTAAATCCAAGCCTTCTAAGTGCTGCAACCATTTTGCCAGTAACAATCGTTCCAGGCTCAAGGCCAAACTCCTCACCAAGGGCAACTCTTATAGCAGGAGCAGTCTGAGCAATAACATATTTGTCAGGGTCATGCAGCGCCTCCCAAACCTTTGAAACATAGCTAACCTCCGTTAGTGCAGCTGTAGGACATACCGATACGCACTGGCCGCAGAAGGTGCACTGTGTATCAATCATAGGAAGATTAAAGGCGGGAGATACAACCGTTTCAAATCCTCTATCAACGGCAGAATAAATTCCGCAGGTTTGAACTTCATTGCACATAGTCTCGCATCGCCTACACATTATACACTTGTCTGGATTTCTATAAAGGGCACCGCTGGAACTATCCTTTGTATATGTTGATTTTTCGCCTTCAAACCTAATCTTTCTAATCCCAAGATCAGCGGCAAGCTTTTGTAAATCGCAGTTTCCGTTTTTCTCGCAAACAAGACAGTCTGTGGGATGGTCAGAAAGCAAAAGCTCCACCATAGTCCTTCTTGCCCTTATAGCCCTTTTGGTGTTTGTCCTTATTATCATCCCCTCAAAGCATTCCGTTGCACAGGCAGGAGCAAGATTTCTTCTTCCTTCTATCTCAACAAGACAAACTCTACATGAGGCAGTCCTGTTTACCATCTTTATATCATGTAAATCAAGATGGCAAAGAGTAGGAATATTTATATTAACCATCTTGGCAGCTTGAAGTATTGTAGTCCCTTCAGGAACCTGAAGTTTTATATCGTTTATCGTTATATTAACCATATTATACCTCCTTTCAAGTGCCTGCCACTTGACATTTTGACTTTTTGATATTTCTATATTTTACCAGATCATTTCCTTGTTATTGCGCCAAATCTACATGTTCTAAAGCATTCTCCGCACTTTATACATCCTGTCTCTTATACACATGAACCTTTCTCGGCTCACCATGTATTACATTTACAGGACAAACCTTAGCACAGGCTGTACATCCTACACACTTTTCCGGGATTATGTAATACTTTAAAAGCTCTGTGCAGACTCCTGCAGGGCAGGACTTATCCTTAACATGGGCAAGATATTCATCGTAGAAAAATTTCATGGTCGACAAAACCGGATTTGGAGATGTTTGCCCAAGGCCGCAGAGGGATGAATCCTTTATGGTCTCCGCAAGCTCCTTTAGCATCTCTAAATCCTCCATCTCGCCCTTTCCTTCAGTTATCTTATTTAATATCTCAAGCATCCTCTTGTTTCCAACTCTACAGGCTGTGCATCTTCCGCAGGATTCATCGCAGCTAAACTCAAGATAAAACTTTGCAATGTTAACCATGCAGTCGTCCTCATCCATTACAATCATTCCGCCAGAACCCATCATGGAGCCTAATGCGTTTAATGTGTCGTAATCAATCGGTGTATCAAGATGATCTGCTGGAATACACCCTCCTGACGGTCCTCCCGTTTGAACAGCCTTAAATTTTTTATCTCCCTTTATTCCTCCACCAAGGTCGTATATAATCTCCCTTAATGTTATTCCCATAGGAACCTCAACAAGTCCAACGTTATTGACCTTCCCCGCAAGGGCAAATACCTTTGTCCCTTTGCTTTTTTCCGTCCCAATTGAGCTAAACCAATCGGCTCCGTTTAAAATTATAGGTGGAACATTTGCAAAGGTTTCTACGTTGTTTATATTAGTTGGTTTTTTCCAAAGACCAACCTGTGCAGGATATGGAGGCTTTACCGTGGGCTCGCCCCTTCCTCCTTCAATTGAATTTATAAGGGCAGTCTCCTCGCCGCAAATAAATGCACCGGCACCTATTTTTATCTCAACATCGAAGGAAAAATTGGTTCCTAAAATATTTTTCCCTAAAAGTCCTAGATCCCTTGCCTGGTTTATAGCAATCCTTAATCTATGTATAGCGAGGGGATATTCTGCCCTAACGTATATATATCCAAACTGCGCACCTATTGCATACCCCGCAATTGCCATACCCTCTAAAACCTAATGTGGATCACCTTCAAGAATGCTTCTGTCCATAAATGCCCCAGGGTCACCCTCATCGGCGTTGCAAATTACATATTTTACATCTCCCTTTGACTTTCTTGTTGCCTCCCACTTAAGGCCTGTTGGGAAACCTCCTCCACCTCTTCCCCTTAAGCCGCTTCTTTTAACGATATCAATAACCTCCTCCGGCGTCATCTCTGTCAAAACCCTTGCAAGGGCCATATATCCGTCAGCAGCAATGTATTCGTTTATGTTTTCTGGATCTATTTTGCCGCAATTTCTAAGGGCAATTCTAATCTGCTTTTTATAAAAGGGAATACTGCTCTGCTCTGGAAGTCTTTCTTCAGTTTTAGGCTCTTTATATATTTTTTCTTCTACAATCCTTCCCTTTATAACGTGCTCCGCAACTATTTTCCTTGCTGATTCTTCATCAACCTCTACATAGAATATATTATCCGGCATAACCTTAACGATAGGCCCCTTTTCGCAGAACCCAAAGCACCCAGTCATCAAAACCCTAACCTCATCCTGAAGATTAGCCTCCTTTATGCCTTGCCTTAAAACCTCAAGAACTTTATTGCTGTTAGATGCCTGACATCCTGTTCCTCCGCATACCAAAAGCTCCATCCTAAGTGGCATATTATCCCTCCTATCCTTTTAATACCCATTCGCTTATAACTTCTCCTTTTTTAACATGCCTTCGGACTATCTCCCTACCCCTTTCTGCATCCACCTTACCGTAAAGAACCGGCGACTTTCCTGGAAATCTTACCTCAACTGTAGGCTCAGCATAGCAAAACCCCATACAGCCCGTTTGAACAACAACAGCGTTATTTATATTTTCCTTGTGGACTTCATCCACTATCGCATTTATGGTGTCCCTCGCCCCTGCTGCAATGCCGCAGGTTGCCATGCCAACTAAAATCCTTATCTTATTCTCTTCCGCCTCCCTGTTTTGTAAAACATCTTTATACTTATCCCTAATCTGCTTTAATTCTTCAATCGATTTAATCATTTAAGACCCTCCTTATTCTCTATACTCATCAAGTATGCCCTTAACATCCTCAATCTTAACCCTTCCGTAAACCTTGCCATCCACCATAACAACCGGTGCAAGACCGCAGGCGCCAACACATCTTAAGGTGTCAACTGTAAAAAGGCCATCCTTTGACATATTGCCCTCTTTAATATCAAGCTCCTTTTTTATCTCCTCTAATATTTTGTCTGCACCCTTAACAAAGCAGGCCGTTCCCATACAAACGTTTATAACATGCTTTCCCCTCGGCTCCATCGTAAAGTAGGAATAAAAGGTTGCAACTCCATAAACCTTTGCAGCAGTAATCCCGAGCTTCCTTGCAATAAAAAGCTGAACATCCTTAGGAAGATACCCAAAAATCTCCTGGGCCTTGTAAAGAACTCCAATCAGCGCTCCTTCCTTTTGCTCTAGAGAGTCTATGTATTCCTCAAGCTGTCTTAACTTAACCTCATCAACATCATACTTTGCCATATGATCCCTCCTTAAAAAACTACCTAAAAAATATTTTTAACTAAAGGCATTAAATTCATACAAAATTGTTAATAATTATAGGTGGCAGCCACTTGACATTTTGACATTTTGACTTTTTCAATTTTTACCATAAAAGGAGGTGTTTCAATGCCAAGACCACCAAGAATAATATATAGCGGTGCAATTTATCACATATACCAACGCGGCAACAACAAAGAAGAGATTTTTAAAGAGGATGAATACAAAAGATTTTTCCTAAAACAGCTTAAAAATCTAAATACAAGATTCGATTTTAACATTTTAGCCTATGCAATCATGAGCAATCACTATCATTTTCTAATCAAAACAGGTGATACCCCCATAAGTGATATTATTTTTAACTTAAACAACATCTATGCAAAATACTACAACGAAAAACTCAGTCGCACCGGACATGTGTTTGAATCAAGATTTAACAGCAAAGTCGTTTTGGAGGATGCTTATCTTATATGCCTTTTAAGATATATTCATAGAAATCCTGTAAGAGCAAATATAGTTAAAAGTGTTAATGAGTATAAATGGACTAGTCATTACTTTTATAAAAACAATATTAACAATTTCGTTTGTCCTTCTTTTATATTAAACATTTTATCCAACAATTTAAGAGATTCCCTTAAAATATATAATAATCTCATGATGGAAGAAGGAGATGATTCCGACTTTAAAAAGGATATAGAAATAATCTGCAAAAAATTCAGTTTAAAACTTGAATCCAATTTATCATTTTTAGATTTGCAAAACTTAACTGAATCTAATAAAAGACCTAGTTTAGATGAAATATGGTTAGGAGTAAACAAAAATAAAGATGAATTATATTTAATTAGACAAGGTTTTAAAAGAAGAAACTTTACTAATTACAAAATAGAATTCATACAAAAGGCATTAAAACAAAACTATACATTAACTGAAATAGCAAAATTCCTAAATGTATCACCATCTGCCGTGTCAAAAATAATAATAAGAAAAGATATAAATATCACCCCTTAAATTTTATGCTTCAAGTAAATCAGTCAAGACTTTAAATATAGTAACTTATCAATTAAAGTTCTAATAGAATAGTTTATTCCTACAAAAATATATTCTATTATCGGCTTTATCATAATAGCTAGATATTTTGTTTTTGCTTTATAATTATTGTTATATCTGCACATTTAAAGTAAACCGACATGCATTACCAACTTGAAAAAGTTAGTTATGCATGTCGTTATATATATTAATAGTTTACCTACCTTCTATAAGAAGATGCCTATCCCAAAAAATTACATGTATTACCATTTCTGTTGGTAAAATTATGTAATGTCAAAAAGTCAAAATGTCAAGAGGCAGGCACTCATAATTATATTTGCGGCGATCCCAGCCACTAGACCACCTATTGTGTGGGATAGTATGGCTTTGTTTGTAAGGTCCCTTGCCTCAAGGGCATCCATCATTGCAACGTGGGTTGAAAGGTAGCCACTCCAGCACATCCCCATCGCTGTGAATACCGCAATTTCCTTTGCACCTATAAGCCCCTGCTGTAAAAGCTTTGGAACAAGGCCAATAGCCGCGCCAACAGCACCAAGGGCTGTTATAGGGAAAGCAATTGATTCAGGACTTTTAAATCCTAAGAGTGGTTTAAGAATAAAACTTAATTTTTCTCCAACCCAGGTTAAAATAGGAACACCCTCATAGGCAGCACCGGTATAC
>JAOAEI010000077.1 GCA_026416875.1 Caloramator sp. | reverse complement strand
TTTCTTATTCTTATTACTATAATTGCTTCAATTATTGGTTTCGTTTTATCAAATAAAATTGCAAATCCTCTTATTGAACTTACAAAACTTATGAAAAGAGCAGAAGAAGGTGACTTTACTATTGAATTTGAAATTAAGCAAAAGGATGAAATCGGTAAAATCCAGCAAAGCTTTAAAAACATGCTTGAGGGGCAAAAGCAAATAATTTTAAATATAATTAAATATGCCGAAGAGCTATTAAAGGCTTCTAAGGAAATGATGAGTATTTCCAATCAAAGTGTAGAAGCAATGAATAAAATTGCCCATTCAATGCAAAATATTTCAGATTCAACCCAAAACAATGCAGCAAGTATAGAAGAAGCTAATGCTGGCATTGAAGAGATGGCTTCAAATGCTCAGCTGGTTGCTGATGCTGCCTCAAAAGTAAAGGAAAACAGCGAAGCTGCTGTAGAAATCGCAAATCAAGGCTATAATTCTGTTGATGTTGCAACTAAATCTATTGAAGAAATTAAATCATCTGCTCTAGAAGTAAATTCAGTTGTAAATGAACTTTTAAATGCTTCCAAAGAAATAGATACTATTGTAAAAACAATTACAACAATAACCTCTCAAACTAATCTATTAGCATTAAATGCTGCTATAGAAGCTGCAAGGGCAGGCGAAGCTGGAAAAGGGTTTGCAGTAGTTGCTGACGAGGTCAGAAAACTTGCTGAAGAAAGCGGAAATGCTGCAAAAAATATTGAAACATTAATACAAAATATTCAAAGTAAGGTAGAAATGGCAGTTCAGACGACTGAAAAGGAAATGCAGCTTGTGGAAACAGGAACACAAAACGCTCATAATATCAAAAATGTATTGAATTCTATTTTAAACTCGATAAAAGTACTAGATAAGCATATTGAAGAGGTTGCTGCAGCTGCAGAAGAACAATCGGCATCAGCTCAAGAAATGTCTGCTGTTATTAGCACTATAAATCATTCTATAGAGGATACAGTTAAAGGATCAGAAGAAATCGCAAGATCCGTATCAAATCAGAACGAAATAATTATTAAGCTAAAGGAAAATTCAGAAGCACTTGAAAATATAGCCAAAGACTTGGTTTCGCAAATTTCTAAATTTAAAATTTGAAGGATTAGGCTACCCTAATCCTTCTTTTTTATTTTGCATACAAAAAATCCTTCATAAACATCATTTGGAATGACTCTTATACATTTTTTAACCTCATCGTTTAATCCTGTTGTGATTCCATTTAAAAAATTATTGTCAAGTCTTTCAATACTCAATATATCTATATTAAAATGATTTATAGCCCAATCAATAATTTCTTCATTTTCTTTCCTATTTAATGTGCAGGTTGAATAAACTATTATTCCACCCTTTTTAAGGGCTTTATATGCACTTTCGAATAATTTTTTTTGTAGTCTTGATAACTTTTCAACTTCTTTAAGACTCCACCCTTTATATGTTTTGGAATCTTTAATTGAAATTATTCCTTCACCGCTGCAAGGAACATCTAAAAGAACCTTATCAAAGAATTCAGTATATTCATCTCCAATTCTTTCTCCTTTGCCTACCCTAACTTCAGCAATTTCTACTCCTTGCAAATTCAAATTATATTTTAACCTTTCGGCTCTTATTTTATCAACTTCATTAGCCAATATAAATCCCCTATTTTTCATCATAGCAGCCATTTGTGTTGTTTTACTACCAGGTGCTGCTGCAACATCCAATATTTTCTCTCCTTCCTGTGGATCTAGAATTATTGGAGGAATCATACTTGATAGATTTTGAAGATAGATTAATCCATCCTTATATATATTTAATTTTTCCAAGTCTCTTTCATCTGCATTTTTCAATATAAGGGCGTTTTCATTCCATTTAACCCTCTCAAATTTTATATTAATCTGTTTAAAATAATCCATTAAACTTTTAATGTCATACTTTAATGTATTTACTCTTAATGTTGTTAATTTTTTTTCTGAAAAACCATATAGTATTTTATCTACAGTATGAATATCAAATATATCGTAGAAAGAATTTAATAAATCTTGAGGTATTTTTTTCCTTATTTCCGTTATTGACGCCATTTTATTCTCCTTTCAGTAAACTTAATTTGTGTTATAATATAAAATATATAATTTTTAATTATTTTTTTCAAGTAAGTTGAAAGGGGCATCAAAATGATCAATTGGAAGGATGATAGGAATTTAACTTTATTAGTTGATTTTTATGAGCTTACGATGGCCAATGGTTACTTTAAAAATGGCATAGGTAATAAAATCGCCTATTTTGATATGTTTTTTAGAAACGTTCCAGATGGTGGAGGTTTCAGCATCATTGCTGGTTTAGATCAGCTGATAGAATATCTTAACAATCTAAAGTTTACAGAAGAAGACATAAAATTTTTAAAAAATAAAGGGATTTTTGATGATGAATTTTTAAATTATCTTAAAAACTTTAAATTCGAATGTGATGTATGGGCAATTCCGGAAGGAACCCCCGTTTTTCCAAACGAACCTTTAGTCGTCGTAAGGGGCCCAATAATTCAAGCTCAGTTTATTGAAACTATGATTTTATTAACCATAAATCACCAATCTTTAATAGCAACAAAGGCAAATAGAATAGTAAGAGCTGCCCAAGGTCGTCCTGTTCTTGAATTTGGCTCAAGAAGAGCTCAGGGATATGATGGAGCCATTTTAGGTGCAAGGGCAGCATATATAGGTGGTTGTGCAGCAACCGCTAATACGATTGCCGAAAAGATGTTCGGCATACCTGCTGTTGGAACAATGGCCCATAGTTGGGTTCAAATGTTTGACAGTGAATTAGAAGCCTTTAGAGCATGGGCAAGAATCTATCCTGAAAATTGCCTTTTGCTTGTTGATACCTACAACGTTTTAAAATCTGGTGTTCCAAATGCTATTAAAGTATTCAAGGAGGAACTTCTTCCAAAGGGATATAGGCCAAAGGGAATCAGAATAGATAGCGGTGATATAAAATATCTTTCGCAAAAAGCAAGGCAAATGCTTGATGAAGCAGGATTCACTGATTGTCAAATAATAGCCTCCAACTCACTAGACGAATATATAATTAGAGATGTCTTAACTCAAGGTGCTAAAATAGATAGTTTTGGTGTTGGCGAAAGATTGATTACTGCAAAATCTGAACCAGTATTTGGAGGTGTTTACAAGCTTGTTGCTGTTGAAGAAAATGGTAAAATTATACCAAAAATAAAAATCAGTGAGAACCCAGAGAAAATAACCAATCCTGGTTTTAAACAAGTCTATAGATTATATGATATTGCAACAAATAAAGCTATTGCAGATTTAATAACCTTTGCACATGAAGAAATCGATGAGTCAAAACCTCTTAAAATTTTTGATCCTGTTTATACATGGAAAACAAAAACACTTGAAAACTATAGGGCGCGAAAACTTTTAATCAAAATCTTCGATAAAGGAAGATGCGTATATCAAAGTCCTTCAGTTAAAGAAATAAAAGTTTATTGTCAGAGGGAAATCGAAACTTTATGGGATGAAGTTTTAAGATTTGACAATCCTCATAAGTATTACGTAGATCTTTCCTTTAAACTTTGGAAGACAAAACAAAAATTATTAAGAAAATACTCAGAATAAGGCTGCCTAAAAATAGATGGCAGCCTTATTCATCTATTGCAAACTCCTTTCCATATGCCATAAGTGAAAATTGTTTTTCAGCATCAATAAGTTTTATTCCCTTTATATCTATATCTTCTATATTGCTAACACCTACTTTATCATTGCTCAATCTAAAAAGATAATTTACAGCCTGTGGTCTAAAGCCCAATAATCTTGCGCAAATAGTATCAACTGCAACTGCATCAAATCCAGCAACTAAAAAGCCGCTATGAATTGCTTTTCCTTTAGATGGTCCTGTTCCTATCATCGCAGGGTTTAAGCTAACAATAGAAAAATCTATTGGCACCTTTTTAGCAAAGGCATATATAAAACCATGTAGATCTTCATGTATTCCAAGATTTTTCTTTGGATATCCGTGAACTGAAGCTGGCGGCCAACTTAATGCAATATTTTTTATCGATGCAGAGATTGTAGCCTCCTCGTGAATTTTAAGCTGAGTAAAAGAAATTAAAATATCTGTTTCAAATAATAGCTCATTCACTTTAGTTGACTTTACGATATCATGATCTAATGGCAAATCATCAAACTCTCCAACATTTAAATCATAAAATTCTACCCCTTCCTTCATTAAAACTTTATTATATCCGTATGTATTTAACACATCATAAGTTGTGGCACCGCCAGAACCAGCTGCTACAACTACTCTCTTTGGATTTTGTTCCTTTATAATTTTTATAAGCTCTTCTAGTGTCTGTGGTCCTACTACAACACCCTGCTGTGGTGGATTTAAGTTAACTAGATTAGCCGTTATAGTAACAGTATGGTTGTTTTTTATAAAACCATTGAAAGGTAAAAGATTAATTGCCTCCCTTAGGGCTAAACTCTCATTTGGATTATTAACTATTGCAATAATATTGCTTTCTAAAGCTTTGCTTCTAATCATCTCCTCATCTCCTTACTTTAATTCTGCTAACTTTGCTTCATAAATTTTTGTTTCCTCTTCCTTTTTTAATCTTTTACAGCATATTACCAAATGATAAATCACCGATTTTATTAGTTTGCTCTTTTTATTTGCTGTTTCATAAGCATGTTTAAAAAATTCATAAGCCTTTAAATAGTTTCCATTTAAAATCGCAATTTGCCCCCAAAGGTCCCATATTATAGGATACTCTCCATAAATCAATAAAAAATTTTTTATTTCATTTTCAGCTTCATCAAGCTTTTTATTTTTTATTAAAGAAGTAATGTATTCTATTTTATTCTTTATTGTTATATTTAAATCTGTTGTTACTATCTTAAATATATTTTTTCCTGTATTAGTTATAGAAATCTTTTTTATGCTATTTGGTGCAGCAACTTCAAATAGTCCTAATCCAACAAAAAATGTTTCAAAATATAATTTACAAAGATCATCCCTTAAAATATAATTTAGCCTAAATTCATCCTTCGACAGAATGAAAAAATTATCTTCTTCATTGGTATTTAAAAATATTTCTTCCTTAAAACTGAAAATGGAATAAATAATATAAAATAAATTGCGTATATTAAAAAATTTTTCTCCTTCAACCCATTTTTCAAAATTGAATATATTACTTAAAATTATTGCATAACGTTCCTCTGGCTCTAACCTAGAAACAATCCTCCCAAACTTTGTGACTCCAATACTTGAGTTTTTTATCTCCAAAAGTTCAATCCTTAAAAGAAAATCTTTAACAAGATTAATCGATGTATTATCATAACTAACACCTATCGGGACATCATTTAAAAAATGTTCGATTAGTTTCATGGTTCTAAAATCTGATATATAAACATTTTCTATAAATTTTATAACCTTTTTTACAAAATCAGAATTCAAATAATTTTTTATAAGCTCTTTTGCTTCACTTTTTTTACCCTTTAACATGTCATATTTTTGAAGATAATAATTTACATCTGTAAACATTCTCTTATAATAAGCTATCTTACCGCCTTTTATGAACTTATATTCCTTTAAAAATTCTGTAAGATCAAGCATCGCATTTAGTATCAAAGGGATCTTTTCCCTTCCTCCGAACTCATCGTCTATTAAATTTACCTTGTCTGTAAACTCATCAAAGGTAAAGCTATCAAAATTATCAAGTGTCTCATCAAAATGGTCTAAAATATTATTTTTAAAGGTAGTAACTACCTTTACATTAAAATCAATCCTGTTCTCATCAAAACCATTTTGCTTCATGTATTCCTTAAACATAATAATCTTTTCTTGGTCCTTCATATAATCACCACCTGATTATAAAACAAATACCTTTAGTTAAAATTATTTCCATAATCAAATTTTTTTAATCAAAAATGAATAAAATAAAAGCACAGATTCACTTATTAATGAATCCATGCTTTGAAACTATGCTAATCTAATTTAATTACATCAACATAATTATCATGAAAAGCTGTTCCATTTCCTATATCGGTCTTCATCGATGCCACTATTTCGTTCACATTAGCCATTTCTTCCAATAACAATCCAAAAGGAATGCTTATGGTTCCTTGTTTAATGTCATTAGTGACTTCTGCATAGGCAAGTATAATTCCCATATCGTTAAATATCTTTATTCTATCACCACTGAAAATATTTCTAACTCTTGCATCTTCAGGATTTATTTTAGCCTTTGGGGGGCCTATAAGTTTTTTGATTTTATCTATCTCTGAATATTGAGAATTTATTTTTTCATATGAATGATAGGATATCAGCATCAAAGGATAGGCTGTCTCTTCATTTTCTTTATATTCTGGTAGAAGGCTCTCCTTCCACTTTTTCATCGTCTTTGACTTAAATTGTATTTTACCTGTAACTGTATTAAATTTTCTTTCTCTAAAAGCCACTTCATCATAATCCTTTGGCAAATATGGAGATTTTTTCAGTTCCTCTAAACTTATTTCAATCCCCGATGCCTTTAAAATTTTCTCTACATTATCTAAATTATTTTCAGGAATATAATCTAAATTTAAGTTTAATTTTTCAGCCAGCATCCTATAAATTTCGCTTTCATGTTTACACTCAAAAATTGGGTCATGAGCTTTATCCATAAATATGACATAAGGATGCCAATAGGATTTTAAAAGATCATAGTATTCAAATGTCGCTGCAGCTGGTAAAATATAGTCAGCAAATTTTGCAGTATCGCTTAAATATTGTTCTATAACTACTAAAAAATCTAATTGAGTCAGTGCTTTTCTTATATTTTTTGAATCTGGATTTGATACAACAGGGTTAGCACTTTGGACAAATAACATTTTTATGTTCTTCTCAATAATTCTCTTACCTATTTCGCTTACATGAACATAATCTACATCATCTGGGGCATCGATAAAAAAGGGCCAAATTAATTTAGGGTCAGATAAATTAGCATATCTAAATCCTCCACCTTTTATCCCTATGCTCCCAACTAAAGCTGGAAGAAGCGCAATAGCCCTTACTGTTTGTCCACCATTAATCCTTCTTTGAAGGCCTAATCCGCATATTAAACTTAAAGGTCTGTTATCCCATATTAGCCTTGCCAGCTCTGTAATATCATCTTCTTTTATCCTGCATATGGATGCAACAGTCTTTAAGTCAAATTTTTCAACATAATTTTTAAATTCTTCAAATCCGTATGCATATTTATTTAAGAATTCTTTATCTATCATTTTATTTTGAATAAAGTAATTTGCTAATCCTAAGGCTAAAACCTGATCTTTACCTGGCATAATTTGTAAAAAATAATCTGCTTCCTTTGCACTCTTTGTTTTAACTGGATCTATGACTATAACCTTTGCACCGTTATTTTTTGCTTTTTTTATAAAAAACATCTCTTGAAAATTAGTTTCTGCAGAATTTTTTCCCCATAAAACTATACATTTTGCATTTTCAAGATCCCATGGAGCATTATGAATAGCCCTCCCATAGGTTTGAATTACTCCTTCTAATCCTGCTGAAAAACATAGATCTCCATAAGTAGTAGTATAGCCCTTTAATTGATTCCAAAATCCAAAGGCACATTTGCTAAAAGTCCCTATTTCCCCTGACCCCTTATAAAACATAATGCTTTTAGGATTTACATTTTGATAATAGGCTATCTTTTTTGATATTTCCTCTATTGCCTCCTCCCATGAAACCCTAACAAATCTTCCTTCCCCTCTTTCTCCAATTCTTTTCAAAGGGTATTTTAATCTTTTTTCTCCATAATTTTTTTCTATATATGATTTTCCTTTTAAGCATATATACCCTTGTGTTGCTTTATTTAAAGGATCTCCCTCAATATTTACTATCCTGTCATTTTCAACAGTTAAAATAACTGAACAACCACTATAGCAATCCCTTGGGCAACCACTTCTTATCTTCATCTTTATCCCCCTATGCTTTTTATTATATTGGTTCTATAATAAATGTTGGGGTTGTAAATAAACCTCAACATTTTTCTGTAAATACAAAAAAGCACTTTATTCA
>JAOAEI010000076.1 GCA_026416875.1 Caloramator sp. | reverse complement strand
CATTGGCTAGTGGTTCCCACTACCAAGCCCACAACGGACTTTCACCGTCAAGCTGTCGCCCATGCCGGGCGCACTTATAACAATTGGCACCCTTAGGGTGCCAATTATGCTGTGCTCTTTTTAAGGAGCGTTCTCTTATCTACAAGTGCCTCGCACAAAACCTCCTCTATCCTCACAACAGGAATAATCTCTATATCCATATCTTTAAAATTCTCTTGATAATTTTCCTTTGGAATTAAAACTTTTTTTGCGCCGGCCTTTCTTGCCGCTTCAATCTTTGTAAGAATTCCTCCAACTGGTTTTACAAATCCTCTAATTGAGACCTCACCGGTCATTGCAACTTCATTATCAACAGGTATTTCAGTTATTGCACTATATATAGCAGTTGTTATAGTAACTCCTGCAGAGGGACCATCGATAGGCATTCCTCCGGGGAAATTTACATGTATGTCATAGTCCCTCGTATCAATATCTAAGTATTGCCTTAAAACCGTTAAAACATTTTCAACTGATCCTTTAGACGTGCTTTTTCTTCTAAGTTTTCTTCCAAATGTTCCTGTTTCCTCTTCATCTATTATACCTGTTATAGTTAATTTACCACTTCCCTTTTCAACCTTTATAGCTGTAGCTTCAACCTCAAGTAAAACGCCAAGATTTGCACCGACAACAGCCAGGCCATTAACACATCCTATCTGTGACTCTCTTGAAATCTTTTTGTCAGGTCTTGGGCTATAATGCCCGCTTTCTATAACATATTCAACATCATTTACAGTTATATTCCACCTTTTCTCGTTAATTGCAATTCCGCCTGCAATCTGGACTATATTAACAGCTTCCCTGCCGTTTGTAGCATACTTTGCAACCGTCGTCACAGCATCCTCATCTATAGTAAATCCGCCCTTCTTTGCCGCATTTCTTGCAATAATCTCAATTTCATCTGGGGTCAGAGCCCTAAAAAATATTTCTACACATCTTGACCTTATAGCGGGGGGGATTTCCTCTGGGCTTCTTGTTGTTGCACCTACAAGTCTGAAATCTGCCGGAAGCCCATTTTCAAATATGTCCTTAATATGGGTCGGTATGTTTGGATCTTCTGATGAATAATAGACACTGTCTAAAAATACCTTTCTATCCTCTAAAACCTTCAAAAGCTTATTCATTTGAATTGGATGGAGTTCTCCTATTTCATCCAAAAATAGTATTCCACCATGGGCCTTAGTTACAGCCCCGGGTTTTGGCTGAGGTATCCCAGCAACCCCTAAAGGGCCTGCCCCTTGGTAAATAGGATCATGGACAGAACCAATTAAAGGATCTGCAATACCTCTATCATCAAACCTTACAGTTGCTGCATCCACTTCTATAAACTTTGCATTGCTCTTAAAGGGTGAAATAGGATTTTTCTTTGCTTCCTCCAAAACAAGTCTTGCTGCAGCGGTCTTACCAACGCCAGGTGGTCCATAAATTATAACATGCTGCGGATTAGGTCCACAAAGGGCAGCCTTTAGCGCTTTAATCCCCATTTCCTGACCTATTATTTCATCAAAGGATGAAGGCCTTGTTTTTTCAGAAAGCGGCTCAGTAAGGCTGATGGATCTTAATTTATTAAGCTTTTCTAATTCCTTTTTGCTCTCTTTTTCAATGTAAACCTTTGTGCTCTGCTGTCCCTTTAAAAGATTGTAAAAGTAAATGGCAATTATAGCCGTAAAGATTAGATTTAAAATCACCAAAAACTGACTTGCAATCATAATTTCCCCTCCCTTTCTATTTCAAACTTATTATTTCCCTTTTAAAATTCATTATTCAGGGAGGGTAAATAAAGAAGAGGCTTTGAAAAGCCTCATGATACGCTCTGCGTCTTTAATTTTGCCCTTTTTGTGCTTTGGGAAGATTTTTTCTTTTTTAACGATTCACCAATTATAAGTTTTGGAGGCTGCTTGTTAACAACTGTATCCAAAGTGATTATACACTTTGCAACATCTTCCCTTGATGGGATTTCAAACATAACATCCATCATAAGCTCTTCCATTATTGCCCTTAAACCTCTTGCCCCCGTCTTTCTCTTTAGCGCTTCCTCTGCAATAGCTTCAAGGGCTTCCCTTTCAAATTCTAATTCTACTCCGTCCATTTCAAATAGTTTAGCATACTGCTTTGTAAGGGCATTTTTAGGTTCTGTTAAAATGTTTATCAGAGCTTCCTTATCAAGCTGATTTAAAGTAACTACTATTGGAACTCTTCCTACAAATTCAGGTATCATACCAAATTTTAAAAGGTCCTCTGGAAGTATGTGCTTTAGAATTTCACCTACATTTCTTTCTGTTTTGCTCTTTATCTCTGCTCCAAAGCCAATTGAATTTTGATGAAGTCTCTTTTCTATAATTTTGTCAATTCCCTCAAAGGCTCCTCCACAGATGAATAGAATATTTGTAGTATCTATCTGTAAAAACTCCTGATGAGGGTGCTTTCTGCCACCCTGAGGGGGAACATTAGCAACTGTTCCTTCTAAAATTTTTAAAAGTGCCTGTTGAACTCCTTCACCTGAAACATCCCTTGTAATTGAAGGATTTTCAGACTTTCTTGCAATCTTATCGATTTCGTCTATATATATAATTCCCTTTTCTGCCCTTTCAATATCATAATCAGCATTTTGAATAAGCCTTAAAAGTATATTTTCTACGTCTTCTCCAACATAACCTGCCTCAGTCAACGTTGTAGCATCTGCTATTGCAAAGGGAACGTTGAGCATTTTTGCAAGGGTCTGGGCAAGTAAAGTCTTTCCTGACCCTGTAGGCCCTAAAAGAAGTATATTGCTCTTTTGAAGTTCAACATCATCTCTTCTGCTCTTTGGTGCATTTATTCTTTTGTAGTGATTATAAACTGCAACTGCAAGGGCCTTTTTGGCATCATCCTGACCAACAACATATTGGTCAAGATACTCCTTTATTTCTCTTGGCTTTGGAAGATCCCCTGTTTCATAATCCTGTTCGTATTCTAATTCTTCAGTAATAATTTCGGAACAAAGTTCAATACACTCATCGCATATATACACACCAGGACCTGCGATAAGCCTTTTAACTTGGTCCTGAGGTTTTCCACAAAAGGAACATTTTAATTTCTTTTCATCTAGTTTTGACATTGTGACACCCCACAATTATTTAGTAATTTTTTTTGTAATAACGTCGTCTATAAGGCCGTATTCCTTTGCTTCAAGTGCTGTCATAAAATTATCTCTATCTGTATCCTTTTCAATCCTTTCTATTGGCTGACCCGTTCTTTCACTTAAAATCTCATTTAATCTCTTCTTTAACTTTATTATATGCTCTGCATGTATTGCAATATCTGTTGCCTGACCTCTTGCTCCACCGAGGGGTTGATGTATCATTATTTCGCTATTTGGTAGAGCAAATCTTTTTCCTTTAGCACCAGCTGCTAAAAGAACCGCTGCCATTGAAGCTGCCATACCAACGCATATTGTTGAAACATCAGGCTTTATATACTGCATTGTATCATAAATTGCAAGACCTGCTGATATAACTCCTCCAGGGCTATTTATATAAAGATATATATCCTTATCCGGATCCTCTGATTCTAGGAATAGAAGCTGTGCAATAACAAGATTTGCAGTCTGGTCGTTTATTTCATCCCCAAGGAAAATAATTCTTTCCTTTAAAAGCCTTGAATAAATGTCGTAGGATCTTTCTCCCCTTGCAGTTTGTTCAACAACTATTGGAACCAAACTCATAACTATCCCTCCTTTAATTTAAGTTAAAGCAATTGCTAAAAAGCAATTGCTTTAACAAATTAGCCTATTATTTTGCTTTCGCTAACAACAAAGTCTATAACTTTATTGTTCACTATTTCTTCAGCAATTAATGCTCTTTGGGAATCTAAAATAGCTTTTTTCATTCTTTCAATATCCTTAACCCCATAACGCTTTGCAAGCTCTTCTGCTCTATTTTCTATTTCCTCTTCAGTTGCTGTGATGTTTTCTGCCTTTGCTATAGCTTCTAATACAAGGCTAGTTTTAACTCTGTTTGTTGCTACTTCCTTAAGGTCATTTCTTAAAGTGTCCATTGTAATTCCCATCATTTCGATGTATTGATCTATATTCAATCCTTGGTATCTTAATCTATAGTCCATGTCCTTAACCATGTAGTCGATTTCTTGGTTTATCATAGCCTCTGGAATTTCAACCTCTGATGCACTAACAACTTTACCTATAAGCTGATCTTCAAGTTCCATCTTTGCCCGTTTGTCGTTTTCTTCTTGAATTCTCTTTCTAATGTCAGCCTTTAATTCTTCTAATGTTTCAAATTCTGATACATCCTTTGCAAATTCATCATCAACTACAGGATATTCCTTTACCTTTATATCCTTTATAGTAACCTTGAATAAAGCAGGCTTACCCTTTAGGTTTTCTGCATGATAATCTTCTGGGAATGTAACATTAACATCAACAGTTTCTCCAACCTTTGCACCAACAAGTTGATCTTCGAACCCTGGGATAAATGTTCCTGAACCTACAACAAGCTCGTAATTTTCAGCCTTTCCGCCTTCAAATGGTGTATCATCTATAAAGCCTTCAAAATCTATAACAGCAATATCTCCTTTTTCTATTGTTCCATTTTCCTTATTTATAATTCTGGCATTTTTTTCTTTTAGCATGTTGATTTCTGCCTCAACATCTTCATCAGTTACTAAGTAGCTAATTTTTGTAGCTTCAAGTCCCTTGTATTGACCAAGCTTAACCTCTGGCTTTACTGTCACCTTTGCAGTATAAATAAAATCTACATCCTTACCAATTTGAACTATATCAAGTTCTGGATAATCAACAGGATGAATATCGTTTTCTTCAACAGCCTTTGGATATGTTTCTTCTACTATGAAGTTAATAGCATCTTCATAGAAAACTCCTTCTCCATAGTATTTTTCAATAATAGCCATTGGAGCCTTTCCTTTTCTAAAGCCTGGAACATTAAATTTTGAAACATTTTTTTCATATGACTTTTTTAGAGCCTCTTTGAAGTTTTCAGCAGGAACAGTAACTTCAATTTTAACTACATTGTTTTCTATTCTTTCTACCTTTGTGTTCATTGAAAAATCCTCCATTCTATATTCAATTTTATTTTTTACAAAGCTAAAAACCTTACAAATATGCATTATAATGATAACATACAATATTTTTACATTCAAGTGCAATTATCTATATAATTCTACCTTTTGCCCATCAAGTAAAAATATTACCGTTCCATCAACATCCGTTCTTAAAATGTTTATATTGTTATTCTTAAGAAGACTTATAGTTTCCCTATGGGGATGGCCATAATCGTTATTTTTACCGCAGGATATAATTGCATAGGAAGGCTTAACTTCCTTTAAAAATTTACTTCCAGTTGAGGAGGAACTTCCATGATGCCCAACCTTTAGAATATCAGCCTTAACGTCAAATTTTTTAATGATCTCATCCTCAGAAAGTTTTTCTGCATCCCCCATGAGCAAAATTTTATTTTGGCCGTAGCTTACCATCAATACTGCACTATAGTTATTTAAATCTTCATAATAATTTCTATTAGGAGCCAAAAACTTAAATTCAACTCCGTCTAATTGAAAATTAACTCCTGCCTTTGCTGTGTTTATTTTAAGGCCTTTTTCTTTGATAGCTTCCATCATATTTGCAAAGGTTTTGGTATTCGTAGTAACCTTTGGCATATAAATCTTTTTAACATCAAAATTTTTAATAATATAATCCATGTTGCCTATATGATCTTCATGGGGATGTGTTGCAACAACATAATCTATCCTTTTTATATTATACTCATTTAAAAAGTATTTTAATTTATTTTCCTCATTTTGTGAACCAGAATCTATCATTACATAATTATCCCCTGGTGTTTTAATAAATAAACAATCCCCCTGACCAACATCAGCAGCAAAAAAGACTAACTTCCCATTAAAGTTCGATATATCAAATCCAGTATAACTGCAGGCATTAACAAGAAATAATGAGGCTATCAATAGAACAAACCAAATAATTTTTTTCATAGGATTCCTCCAAAATTTTTTCCAAAATGTATAATAATTATAATTAAGGATAAAATATTAAATGGGTGCAAAATTAAATATAATTAAAAAGGCAATCCCTTCTCCTGTTTTGTTCCTGTTCCTGTTTCAGTGCTGCCGCCTCATATTGTTTCCTTGGGGGTTGCCTTTTTATTTTGTCACTCATACATACTGCAGGCCTTAAACTTATCAGTTGTAGTTCCGTGTCTTTTGCAAATCCCTTCACCATCAAAAAACTTACAAGAAGCACAATATAAATATTTGATATTGTCATAGGGTTTTTCCTGTAAACCATTAAAATAATTCATAAGACTATCATAGTATTTATAAGGATTGGGGTTAACATTTTTATAATCGCTATCTATTTTTATGTTACCCTTTATCAAAATAGCTTGTTTTAAAAAATTAATTGCACTAAGTATATTTTTTCTTCTGCTCTCCATCGCCATTATTTCAAAGGTATTATAGGTGCATCTATCAAAAACAATTGTCTCTCCGGTTTTATTTTCTGCTTCCTTAAATAATTTTAATCTGCTGTCTAAAATCATATCTGTTGTCTTTTGAAAATTTTTATCATCCTTTAAATGCATGTAAATACGACTCTTTAGCAGCCAAAACTGCTCAATCCATGAAACATGATAAACTCCCATCTCATCCCCTAATAAAATATCTCTTGTCCAATTCTTTTCTGCCCTTTCTATAAAATTCATTGCCCTTTCAAAGTAACCTTCATCTATAAATTCATTAGCCAAAACATATAAGTTCCAAACCAGCAAATTCCTTTCGATTAGATTAGTAGTATCGTCCGTTATGGTATCTACAATTTCCATCGCCATTATAATTCCTTCATGCCTTAGCCCAAAGGTCCTGTGTATTCCTGCCATAATTGATGCCAATAAAAGATTTGTATAATTTTTTTTATAGTCCTCTAAAAGAGTTCCTGATACAAATTTTTCTATATCGTCTATTCTGTGGAACTTGAGCATATAATCACCAAAAAGATTGCTTAATATAATTATATGTTCAAAAGGTGCAATTGATAATGTGTTATGCCTTAACTAATTTATAATTATCTTTCCTTAAAATATAGTAATCATCTCCAACTTTTATTTTAACTCCGTTTCCATCATCCTCAATAAATTCAACTAAATTTATATCCTTTATATTAAGGTCTGTTATTCTCTTTATTTGATTTGATTTTAAATCGATATACCAAAGATGAATATTGCCGTCCCTTTTAAAATAGGGAAGCTCCGATAAAAATAAAACCCTTTCATCATAAGCAATATATGGCTTCGCTGCCCATATATAGTTAGGATTTGACGCTAATATATCCTTTCTATAAAAATTTTTGTTTAATTTAGATGATCTATAATAGTCCCTCGTTAACTCTTTAACTTTACCCTGTGCATCAAAATAAATAATTTTTCCTGCTTTAATATCATCAAATACAACAAAATTTTTATTTCGAGAAAGATTATAGTTTGTTTCTCCCTTAAAATCCTTAATCTCAACTATCTGGCCTTTAGCTAGATCTACATAAAATTCAAGAATAGAGCCATCGCTTTTTGTAAACTTTTCAATTTTTATATTTTTAACTTCTTTATTAGGTTCTTTTGTGCTGTCCTTAACATTTGACTCTTGAGGCTTTTTATCTTCAATCTTTTTTTCCACCTTTAACTTCTCAAAAAAAGCCAAATTAAACTTTTTAAAAAAATCCAATTTAATAAATCTATCCCCAAAAAAATAAATAATACTTATTATTATCAAAACTATTAGAGTTATATTTATCCTGCGCCTTTTCATCATCTTTTCATAATCCCTACTGAATATACTGGGCTTTCCCATCCTTCCACCTCCCTGATTTCTCAATAAGGATTATACACTAATATGCACAAAAAATAAAGGATAAAAAAGGCTCTATGTCAATAGTTGGGGTGGGCAAATTATTCAGATGCCCATCCTTGCTTGTTTTATATGGATTTTGATTAAGTTAGGAATTAAGAACTTAAATTACTGGAATTTGAGCATGCCAAAAAGACCAATCTAAGGTTGGTTTTTGAAAAGTATTAATTTTTAAATATTGTTACCTACAACAATGGAGAATTCGGTTTCTAAATCTTTCAAAGTTCCTAAATCCAAAGGCATTTCTCTTAATTACTTTAATTTTGTTGTTAAAGCCTTCAATACATCCATTTGTGTAAGGAACATCAAAGGAATTAACTATTTCTTTAAACCATCTGCTTAAAGTATTAGCACAAGAAATATATTCTTTAATTCCACTTTTTCTAGCTAAATCAATCCATTCTTTTAAAAACTCCCTTGCTTCGGAAGAAGACTT
>JAOAEI010000075.1 GCA_026416875.1 Caloramator sp. | reverse complement strand
GCCGCACCATGCTCATCAGACTTTGTCTGACTTACGTGGGTCGTTTCGCCTGCGGCTAGCATCGACTTTCAACCACAGACCTAATCATGCCATATCCTTATGACGCAAAGGTCAAAACTATTACTTTTTTAGCCTTAGACTTTTTTAAGGCTTCAGATGCATAATGGGCTGTTGCCCCGGTTGTAAATACATCATCAACAAGAAGAATTGTTTTTCCTTGAAGGTTCTCTTTGCAGTCAAAAACTCCCTTAACATTATACCATCTATTTTCATCTTTGAATAGTGTTTGGGATTTAGTATCTTTTATTTTTTCTATGCAGTCGTTAAAAGGAATAAACGTGAGCTTTGAAAGTTCTTTTGCTATTAAAAGTGCTTGATTATATCCCCTTAGTTTTAACCTTTTCTTTGAAATTGGAATGGGAACAATAAGGTCAAATTTTATTTTATTCTCCTCTATTGTCTCCTTCATAAAAAGGGCCATAACTTTACTAAGTTCAAGCTTTTCCTTATATTTCAATCTTCTTACTATATCCTTAGCTACCTTCTCATACTTAAATACAGAATAAACCTCATCAAAGGCTACCTTTATAGGATACGTATTTAAGATCCTTGTATATAATTTGCACTTTAAAATCTCCGTATAGCAATATGGACAAAGACCAAATTTTTCTTCTTGAAGCCTTCCACAGTTTAAACAAAAGTTTTTTTCAGGAAATAGAATGTAAAAAAGGGCA
This sequence comes from Caloramator sp., assembly GCA_026416875.1. Lineage (GTDB taxonomy): Bacteria > Bacillota > Clostridia > Clostridiales > Caloramatoraceae > Caloramator. The sequence goes on along the minus strand of JAOAEI010000075.1, from coordinate 8,153 downwards.
TCTACTGCTTCACATATCCCTTTTCCCAAGCGGCTTTGTTTAAACTTCTTATACACTTTTTGGCTAAAGAAATTCCCTCCGTTTCATTTTCGGCAACAAGTAAAACCTCCCCAACTTTTTTATTTTTCCCAAGGGATGCAAGGGCAGATAAATAAACTAAAATGTCTTCTTCATAGCATTCATTGTGTGCATTTAAAACTATAACATTTACATTTTCAGAAAAGTTTTTAGCAATACTATAATCGCTGGTTAAGTATATTTTTTTCGTTCCCTTTAAGAATGTTAAAAAGTCGCTTGTGTATTCGATTTGATTTTTATTTATACCCTCCATTATGAGGTAATCTAATATTACTGATATTTGCATCCTCTTAGGAAGAAAAACTATCGTTTTGCTTGCATCCTTTACAGACCACCTTAAGGTATCTAACGCAAAATCAGGAAGATAATATCCCTCCCTTAATGCTTTAGATATCTCTATTCTCGGTTCAGGAATTAAATGATTTCCATAAATATAAGGCAAAAATATTACTTCAAAGCTAAATCCTTTATATCTTTCTGGGTTTATGCAGGCTACTATAAACTTTCCCCTATCTTTACAGGCCTTTTTTGCTGCAAAATGTATTATTCTTTCATTACTAAAAGCCCTATAAATATCGTTTAATATAACCAAATCAAAGGCTTTATAAAAAGGAACATAATTAGATTTATAGGATATTACTATATCGTTATTTCTGAAATCTTCAAACTTATCATGGATGATTGATATTTTTTTGTTATAAAAAGTTGACTTTAAATTTTCTAAAGCTCCATATACTTCATTAAAACTAGTCACATAAAGTATCTTGCCACCGTTTTTTAATACTTCATAAAAAGAATGGTAGAGTATATCTATACTAAAGGAGTGGGGTGCTGAGAAAATTAGTCCATTGCTTTTTTTTGATTTCACAAAATCTAAAAGATCAAGCGCAGCATTCTCTTTAACATCCTTTAGTTTAGGAACTTTATATCCTAAATTTCGTTTTAATGAAAAATTATAGTTATCTGCTGCATATATTAGCAAATCCGATTCTTTAAAATTAAATTGGCAAACTTCACAAAAACTTCTCCTGCAGAAATTGCAATAAAGTTTCCCTCCTTCTTCTTTGAAGGCTGGAAGAATTGAAATTCTTCTTTCACAGTATAATACCTGTAATATGTCAAGCAAATAATTATATTGATAATGTCTTTTAAAATAATCTATGATGTCATTTAAAGTAAAAAACCTTCCTATAATTTTTCCCTCAACAAATTCTATATCTTTCTTTGAAGGTAGGGCACATCCTGAAGATATCTTTTTATATTCTGCCTTAAGACCATTTTTCTTAAATTCCTTTCTAACTAGAAAGTCAGTGTTTTTTATTAGTTTATCAAACATAGAGGTTTTATTTATTTTATCGATAATCATTTTAGCCCTATCAACAGAAGTTTTACCTATTACTTCAAAGGATTCAATATTTCTTGTTCCTTTTAAAATTTCATAGTCTATATAGGGATTAAAGGAAAAATCATATATAGCCCCACCCGTCCCCTTTGCTTTATACACATAAACTTCCATTAGATCACCTCTATTTTATAGAAGAAATAACATCTATTATCCTATTTTTTAGGCCAGAATATCTGTCAAAGGTTTTATCGTTTGAAATCATAAAACTTAAGGCTTGTTTCATCCCAACGAGCACCACAAGTTTCTTTGCCCTTGTCACAGCTGTATATATTAAATTTCTAGTCATAAGCATCGGTGGCCCAAAGGAAACTGGAACAACTATTACAGGGAATTCGCTTCCTTGACTTTTGTGAATTGTTATTGCATAAGCAAGATCAAGTTCGTCAAGATTTGAAAAATCATATACCACTCTTTTATCTTCAAAGGCAACAGTTACTTTTTGTTCCTCTTCGTCTATTTTTTCTATAAAACCTATATCGCCATTAAAAACCCCAACTCCTTGGCCATCTATCGAAAAATCCCCTTCCCATTGCAGGCTGTAGTTATTTTTGGTCTGCATCACCTTATCGCCTTCTCTAAAGATAATGTCTCTTACTTCCTTTTCTGCTTTTTTGCTAGAAGGAGGATTTAAAATCCTTTGAAGTTCTTTATTTAAATTTAACACCCCGTTTTCTCCCTTTCTCATAGGAGACAAAACTTGTATATCCCTTAAGGGATCAAACCCCTCCTTAAAGCTTGGAAGCCTTCTATCTACAAGATTTAAAATCTCTTCTAAAATGTCCTGTGGATTATTCTTTTGAATAAAGAAAAAATCTTTATCCTTTTCGTTAAGGAAGGGCATCTCACCATTATTTATTTTATGTGCATTTATAGCAATAAGACTCTCATTTTTTTGCCTAAATACTCTATTTAGTCTAACAACCACGACACCCTTACTTTCTATTATATCCCTTAAAACATTTCCAGGACCTACAGATGGAAGCTGATCTACGTCACCAACAATTATAAGCCTTTTACCTATATCGATGGCCTTTAAAAGGCTGTTCATAAGGAGTATATCCACCATCGAAGCCTCATCAACAATGATAACATCCTGATCTAATGGATTATACTCATCCCTTGCAAAGCATGGACCATTTTCAGACTCTAAAAACTCCATTTCAAGGAGCCTGTGGATGGTTTTTGCCTCTTCTAATGTAGCCTCTGTAATCCTTTTTGCAGCCCTTCCGGTAGGTGCACAAAGGGCAACTTCAAGACCTTTCTTATTGAAAACCTTAATAATACACTTTATTATTGTTGTTTTTCCTGTTCCTGGCCCTCCAGTTATTACACAGACACCGTTTGTTACTGCCTTTATTATTGCCTCCCTTTGTTCATCAGCTAATTTAATGTTGTTTTCCTCTTCAAAATCCTTGATTTCCTTCTCTATCCAATTTAGATCCTCCTTAACAGTTTGAAGGGATAATTCTATAAGTTTTTTGGCAACCTTAAGCTCAGCAAAATAATAGGGAGATAGATAGTAAACTTCTTGATTATCGATATCATCCCTTACGACATCCTTTAATTCAATAAGGCTTATTATTTCATTTTCTATAAGCTCATAGGGGATATTAAGTAATTTAAAGGCCTCCTCCAAAAGCTCTAATTTTGGAAGATAAACGTGGCCATTTAATATGCAGTTTGCAAGAACATATTTTATTCCTGCCCTAATTCTATATTTTGAAGTTAAATCTGTCCCGATACTTCTTGCTATTTTATCTGCTGTTTTAAAGCCTATACCGTTAACCTCGTCACAAAGTCTATAAGGGTTTTCCTTAACAACCTTTATAGTTTCATTTCCATATCTTTTAAAAATTTTAATCCCTAGGTTAGCAGAAATCCCGTAGCTTTGAAGGAAAATAAGGACATTTCTTAACTCTCTTTGCTCGTTGAAAGCCTCAGAAATCCTTTGGGCTTTTTTCTCTCCAATGCCGTCAACTTCAGTAAGCCTTTCAGGATTCATTTCCATTATCTCCAAAGTATCCTTACCAAACTTTTCTACTATTTTTTTTGCAGTTACAGGACCTATCCCTGGGATAAGGCCTGATGCCAAATATTTTTCTATGCCTTCTATAGTATTGGGCTTAACTTCTTCATAACCAGTTAACTTAATTTGTTGCCCAAAGGTTGGATGAACCACCCATTCTCCTGAAACCTTTATTCTTATTCCTTCACTAATATAAGGCATAGTTCCTACAACTGAAATAAGCTCATTGTTATGCCTTAATTTAATTACTGTATATCCATTTTCTTCATTTCTAAACACTATATTCTCAACTAAGCCTTCTATTTCTATCATTCTCATCACCTATTCTAAAAGCTTTTTAAGATAGAGTATCTCATTTAAAATAAAGGCTATATCGCCCTTTGTTGCTGGAGCATTAAAATCGAATTTTTCTAATTTAATTTTATCACAAAATTCCTTTTCTAGAGTTTTAACTAATTTTGTTCTTTTAATAACAGACCTATAGCTTTCTATATATAAAATTTTCTGTCCATCTTTTAAGATAATACATCCATCTTCTATTTTATCAATAAAATAAAAATTAATATAGCCATAAACTTCATCCCGTGCCGTCCTTGCTTTCCTTATTTTAACTGGAATAAGTAATTCACCTTCATTTAGCATTAGAGGAATTACATTTTTTTGGTTTAATACTTTTCTGCATTTTCTCCTAACCTCTTTAAAATCAAGCATCCTCTCTCTATATATGTTTTTTAGCATATTAACAAGTTTTATATAAACTATTCTTTCTCCCTTTTCGTCCTTTATTTTACAAACATCCCCTACTCCATCTAAATAGAAAGGTAAGATATATATTAGCACGATATCAACCCCTTCCATTTTATTACAAGAAAATTATAATACGAACATTTGTTCGGTGTCAAATCGTAATTTTTCTTTCAATTTTTTTAATTTTTTGTTATAATTGTTATGGGGATGGGGGTGTTATATTGTTAAAATTAAAAAATAATTTCTTTCTAAACAATTTAAACGGAGTTTTGCAGGTCATCGCAGTAAATTTAGTTACATCCTTTGCAGGATTGTTTTTAAAAAGGTTAAATGCGAGCGACGAACTTGTCTCGCTTTTCAATTCTCTTCCTGCTCTTTTTAGCATCCTTGCTATATTTATCGGAGGAATAATTTTAACAAATACAAAAAATAAAAAGCGAACAACATCCTTCGCTTTTTTAATAACGAGGTTTTTTTATATTTTAATAGCACTTGTTCCCTTTTTACCCGAAAAAATAAGGCCAATAACCTTTGTAATATTTTATAGTGCAATGAATTTCCCAAATTCTATCGCAGTATTTTTATGGCAATCCTTCATTGCTGATATATTCCCACCTGGAGAAAGAGAGACAAGTTTAGCATCAAGAAACAGTATTGCCACAATTGCCGGAACAGCAACAACTCTTATAACAGGATTTTTGTTAACATATCTTTCAAAAAATAAATCCCAACTTATATCCTTTTATCAAATAGCCTTTGTTATAGCCTTTTTTATTGGAATAATGGAAGTTATAACTTTGCTTATGCATAAGGAGAAAAAAAATGCATCCTTTGCAGAAGTATCGACTAGTGGTAATAAAATATCTTTAGATTTTTTAATAAATCTTCCAAAACACAAGGAGTATTTTGCCTTTATAATTTGCGTTATTATTTTCCATTTCACATGGCAAATGGCATGGCCACTATTTTTAACCTATGAGGTGGATTATCTTAAAACAAATGAAATGTGGGCAGCTATTATATCGACGATAAACGGAATTGCAATGGCATATGGATATAGATTTTGGGGACGGTTCTCAAAAAATAACGGCAATTCTGCGGCAATAACTATTGCCTCTTTGGGTATGGCCCTTGCACCCTTTTTTTACTCTATGTCAACAAAAATATATCATGTTACATATTTCGTTGCACTAACGGGCTTTAGCGTATCAGGGGTTATGCTCCTTCTTTTAAATTCTTTATATGAAGTTGCCCCAAGGGAAAATAGAACCTCCTTTATTGCCTTTTATAATCTTGTGACTAATATTACTTTGGTTATTTCCCCTTGGATTGGAATGAGACTATCGCATTTTACAGGCATAAAAACAGCCTTTATAATAGTAGGTTTTTTGAGGATAATTTCCGGTTTATTATTCCTTGTAAGGCATAAAAAACAGCAAGTAGAAGCATAAAAGCAATATCTTTTTCCCTGGAGTTTTGTGTTTATTTTAGGTATAATTCTTATATTTTTAGGTTCAGTAATAATGTCCAGAAAGTCATTTATATTAAAATATGAATTTTTTAATTTCATTTTTCTTCTTATGACTCTTTTAACTGCTCTATCATTGGATAAAATGGGATTTAAAATGTCATTCATTATAGTAACCTTTGTATTCGGGCTTTTTCTGCACTTTGACTATGGAGATAAACCTATAGTTAAAGGGAAGTATATCGTTTTTAACTTACCCACCAATGACATTCTAAATATTCTAAGTAAAATTTTAAAAGAACAGAAAATTAATCATAATATCCATGAAAATTCAATCATAATAGAAGAAGAAAAAAATAAATGGACAATAAAAGTTAAACCCCAGTTATTTGTTTTAGCATCTTTATATTTAACAGATTTATATAATACTCACTTATATAAAATTTTAATAAGACAAAATGTTTTTTTAATTGGATTTAATTTTAACAATATGTAGGTTAATACTAATTTGTTATTATTCTATTTTGAAAAGCATAAAAGTAAAATAAACTTTTTTAAAACCATAATTTGGAGGTATACAAAAATGAAAAAAATACAAGTTTTTTTCTTTATATTTTTATTTGCAATAACAAGCCTTTCGTTAACAATGCATTTAAACAATTATTACAAATTGTCAAAAATAGCTTCTGAAATAACTGGGAAAAGCTATATTTTTCAATTTTATTTACTTATACTTTTCTGTTTAACATCAATGAGTTTAATCGTTTATTTGTTCATAAAATTAATCAATAAAAAAAAGTAAAAAGGAAACGGAACCCACATTATAGATAGGTTCCTTCTAATAGCTTTATATAAACAAAAATTTAATTAATGACCCATTCTACTTTTACGGGAACATAATATTCTCCAGACCACTGTTCACCATTAGATGATACCCAAACACGATGTTCATAAATTACTTTAGCACATCCCGGCTTCAATCCCTTATCCGATCTATCTTTCATTATTGTAAAAACATACTCAATTTGTCTAGTTAATTTTGCCTTATCCATAATATTTTGAATATCTTGAATAGTATAAGATGAAATACCTAATGAAAAAGCTAATCCTGGTAATCCACCTGCAAAAGCACCCACAACTGTAGAAATTCCAAAAGAAGCAAATGCTATTAAAACATCTATGGTGCTTGTTCCTAACTCTTTACAAACGACTTTCCCAAGTTCATAAGTATTATATTTTTTATCAACGGTTCTATATACAATTTCAGGCATTTTATTACCTCCTTTTTATTTTAAGGGTGAGGGGAAAACTCACCCTTAATCCTTTATCGATGCGATTGTTCTTGATAGCTCATTTATACTCTCCGAAAGCTTCTCCAATTTACCCTCTACCCTAACTAGAAGGTAAATGGATAAGACTATAGGAAAGCCTAAATTTGCTATCTGGTTTAAAATCCCCTCCATACTATCACCCTTATCTTACAGCATAATCGGTAACATCCCTTGAAATCACGCTTGCCCCCATTATCGCGACTAAATTACCGCCTGTAGAATCGAATATGTTTTTTGTAATTATTAGCTGCATTAAGTTTCTTATCTCCTCTGTAGTTATTCCATCCTTAACATAAGGGATGTTTATTGAAACATTTCTACCTGCAGTATTTTGGAAAACCATCTGTAAAGTCTTCATTAAAATCCCCCCTCTCATTAAATGCTATAAAATCAATTTGCTTAAGCATTGATAAGCTGTGATACGTCCTGTCTTACAACGTTTTGAACTGGCCCTTCAAGTAAGCCTGACATTGCCGCAACCACATCAAAAATGTCCTGATCTGCTGCAGTCGGCTTAACTCTTCTTAAGGTTACAGCCCTTTCGATGTCATTGCCGTTTTGGTCCACCCCAAGCTTTACTCTGAAAACAACATTTGAAGTAACCTTTACTGTTGTAACTGCCATCCTTCTCACCCCCTCAATAATAAATAGGGACGGTTCTTAATTTTTTATACAATTAAAAATTTAAGAACCGTCCCTATTTATTTCTTTTATTGTTTCCTTTATTGTTTCTTTTATTGTTTCTTTTATATTATCATTTCTAATTTCTCTAATCGTTTCTTTGATAGTTTCTTTTATCGCATTTTTTACTGATAATTTAAAAATAATATAAAAAGTTATTACCATTATAATAAATCCTGGGAAGTTATATAACAATGCTTCAAATACACTTATAAATCCTTTTAAAATGGTATTCATAAAAACAAACCTCCCGATCTTATATTTAAGCATCTAGATATTCAATTTATGTTATTCGATATTTTTACAGCTTCCATTTATTTCTTCCATTTCTTCTTTAATAGCTTCTTTTATTAACAATTTTATTTTTTGTTGATCCTTTAATATATCGTTAACTGCCTTTTTACCTGTAAAGTATAT
>JAOAEI010000074.1 GCA_026416875.1 Caloramator sp. | reverse complement strand
GAATAAGGTGTCTTAATATAATTCTCATATGTGGTGCACCTAGGGTTTTTGCAGCAAGAACGAATTCCTGTTGCTTTAACGCAAGCACCTGAGCTCTTACAATTCTTGCCATCGAAAGCCAATATGCAATAGCAAGAGCAAAAATTATACTCTTTAATCCTGCACCTATAACAACCATTATAAGAATTACGTATAGAAGCATTGGTATTGCATAAAGTGTATCTACAATTCTCATCATTATATTGTCGACTCTACCACCAAAGTATCCTGAGATACCTCCATATAAAATACCAATTGTAAGATTTAATATACTTGCAGCGTAACCAACTACAAGAGAAATTCTTGCACCGTAAAGAATTCTTGTAAATATATCTCTTCCAAATGGGTCAGTTCCAAACCAGTGGGATGAACTTGGTCCTTGGTTTGCGATTGAAAAATCCTGTGAGTAGTAGTTATATGGTGATAAATAAGGTCCTACTATCGCAATTAAAGTTATAAATATTACGAAGAAAAGTCCGCCCATAGCAAGCTTATTCTTTTTTAATCTTCTCCAAACGTCCTGCCAATAGGTTTCGCTTGGTCTTACTATTTCATTAATATTCTTTTCTTCCTTAGGAACCTTCTCAAACATATCCTGAGTTAAGTTAAGGTTTGTATATTCCATATCGTCTCCTCCTTACGCTTCTAGCTTAATTCTTGGGTCTATTACTGCATACAATAAGTCAACTATAAGGTTGAATGCTACAAGCAAGAAGCTGTCAAAAACTGTAAGACCCATAATCATCGAATAATCTCTATTGTAAATACCTGTTACGAACTCTCTACCAAGTCCAGGTATACCAAATACCTTTTCTATAACGAAACTTCCTGTTAATATACCCGCCATCAAAGGTCCTAAATAAGTTACTATAGGAATAAGTGCGTTTCTTAAAGCGTGCTTATAAATAACAACATTTCTTGATAATCCCTTTGCCTTTGCTGTTCTTATATAGTCCTGTCTTATAACGTCAAGAAGGCTTGACCTAGTTAATCTTGCTATAAATGATAATGAATATCCACCAAGAGCTAAGACCGGCATAACATAGTTTGCTGGGCCTTCAAATCCTACAGCCGGAAGAATTTGAAGCTTAACAGCAAAAACTAATATTAAAAGCGTTGCCATAACAAAGCTTGGAACAGTAACTCCAAGTGTTGCAATTACCATAACAAGCTGGTCCTGCCATTTTCCTTGATTTAGGGCTGCTGTAACACCAAGATATGTTCCGAAAATAAGGGAAACAAAAACAGTTACAAGTCCAAGTTTTGCTGATGTCGGGAATGAATAAGCGATAATATCGTTTACAGTTCTTCCTTCATACTTTAATGATGGTCCAAGATCCCCCTTTAAAAGGTTTTTCATATACATCATGTATTGTTCAGAAATAGGCTTGTTTAGCCCAAACTTCTCCTCAAGATTTGCCTTAATCTGAGGTGGAAGCGGTTTTTCACTATCAAATGGTCCCCCAGGAATAGCATGCATTAAGAAAAATGTTGCAGTTGCTATTACCCATAGAGTTACAATACTGGCCACGAGTCTTTTGATAATGTAATTTAGCATACGATCTCTCCCCTCTTTATTGCATTTGTTAACTTTATTTTAATTTGTTTTAAATTTTTTAACAAATTGAAAAAAATTAATTTTCATTAAATTTATTTTATATTTCTTTTTATTTTTCGCTATTTATTTGATTTTTAAATATATTTTCATTCGACATTCATTTTTTAAAAAAATTTATAATTAGCAACAAAATCATGTTCTAATTATAATTCAATTATTTTTTTAATTCAAGATAAATTTTTTTGAAGTATTTGTGATGAAATTTTTCAATATATATACAAACTTATGCATTTTTTATGTAAAATATGGTCAATTTTAGTCATATTTATTCATTGTTATTTGTTAAACAATTTTAAATTTCTTTTTTCTTAATTTTCTATATTTTGAATATTGTTGTTTATGAAATTTAATTAATTTTTAGAATAATTTTTATATTGAAGATTTAGAACTCAAAAAAAATAAAACGCATGCCAATTGGCATGCGCTATCTTTTTAAAAGCTCCTCTTCTACTAATTTATTAACCATCTGTGGGTTTGCCTTACCCTTTGATGCCTTCATAACTTGGCCTACTATAAACCCAACCGCCTTTGTTTTTCCGTTTTTAAAATCTGCAACAGATTGTGGATTTTCATCTAGAACCTTATTTACTATATCCCTTATAGCACCTTCATCGGTGATTTGAACAAGACCCTTTTCTTCGACAATTTTTTCAGGATCCTTACCTGTTTCAAACATTTCAACAAAAACCTTCTTTGCAATTGTATTTGATATTGTTCCCTTTTCAACTAATGAAATCAATTTTACAAGGTCCTTTGAAGTAAATTTTACATCTTTAATTTCCATTTCTCTATCGTTAAGTATTCTTAAAACTTCTCCCATAATCCAGTTGCTTATTGTCTTTGGATTGCCTCCGATATTTACTGCTTCTTCAAAGAAGGCTGCAAGCTCCTTTGATGTTGTTATTATATTCGCATCATATTCTGGAAGACCAAATTCTTCTATATATCTTTTTTTCTTTTCATCTGGAAGTTCAGGCATCGTTTTTCTTATGCCTTCTATCCATTCATCATTAAGCTTTAAGTAAACCATATCAGGCTCTGGGAAATATCTATAATCATGGGCTTCTTCTTTGCTTCTCATGACGATAGTCTGGCCCTTTGCCTCATCCCATCTTCTTGTTTCCTGAACTATTCTTTCACCGTTTTTAATTGCATTAATCTGCCTTTCAATTTCATATTCAAGGGCCTTTTCAAGGGCTTTAAAGGAATTCATATTCTTTATCTCAGTTTTTACCCCAAACTCAGTTGAACCCTTTGGCCTTACTGAAACGTTGGCATCGCACCTTAATGAGCCTTCCTGCATCTTGCAGTCAGAAACTTCGGTATATAAAAGGATGGATCTTAACTTTTCAAAGAACATCCTTGCCTCTTTCGGACTTCTCATATCTGGCTTCGTAACAATCTCAATAAGAGGAACCCCGGATCTATTAAAGTCTATAAGTGAACTTTCTCCTTCATGAAGGGCCTTTCCTGCATCCTCTTCAATATGTATTCTTTGAATTCCTATCCTCTTTACTCCCTCTTCTGTTTCAATTTCGATATATCCTTCGCTGCATAGTGGTGTTTCATGCTGGGTTATCTGATAATTCTTTGGTGCGTCTGGATAAAAGTAGTTCTTTCTTGCCATATATGTTTCCTTATTTATGCTGCAGTTTAATGCAAGACCGGCTTTTATAGCATAATCTACAACTGATTTATTTAAAACTGGTAGTGCTCCAGGAAGTCCAAGGCAAACAGGGCAACAGTGGGTATTTGCATCTTTCCCAAATTCTGTTGTGCAGGAGCAGAATATCTTTGACTTTGTTGATAGCTCTGCATGTATCTCAAGACCGATAACTGCTTCAAAATCCATATTAGCACCTCCTATAGATTAGGCCTTAAGTTAAGGGATAGAGCCTTTTCTATTCCATGGGCAAGGCTTATAATCTCCCCTTCTTTGAAGTAATTTCCTATTATCTGAAGCCCAACTGGTAAATTATCCGATAAACCTGCAGGAATGGATACTGCAGGAAGTCCTGCAATATTAACAGGAACTGTGCATATGTCTGATAAATACATCTTTAATGGATCGTCAGCCTTTTCACCAAATTTGAAGGCAACCGATGGTGATGTTGGAGAAATTATTAAATTAACATCCTCAAAGGCCTTTTTAAATTCATTTATTATTAAAGTTTTAACCTTTAATGCTTTTTTGTAATATGCATCGTAATATCCGGATGATAGTGCATAGGTTCCTAGCATAATTCTTCTTTTAACTTCGTTTCCAAAACCTTGACTTCTTGATTTTACATAAAGGTCTACAACGTCCTCAAAATCCTTTGCCCTAACTCCATATCTTATGCCGTCAAATCTTGCAAGGTTTGAGCTGGCCTCTGAACTTGAAAGGATATAGTAAACAGCAAGGGCATATTGGGACATAGGAAGACTTATCTCCTTTATTTCTACACCTAAATCCTTTAAAAGAGCAATAGCCTTTTCTAATTCCTTTTTAACTCCATCGTCAATTCCTTCTCCAAAGTATTCCTTAGGAAGTCCGACCTTCACTCCCTTAAGGGATTTATTTAAATATGTAGTAAAATCCTCAACATTAACATCTGCTGATGTTGAATCCTTACTATCCTTCCCGCATATTGCGTTTAAAACTAGGGCAGCATCCTCAACATCCCTTGTAAAGGGTCCTATCTGGTCTAGGGATGACGCAAAAGCAACAAGCCCATATCTTGAAACCCTACCATAGGTAGGCTTAAATCCAACAACGCCACAAAGGGATGCTGGCTGCCTTATAGACCCTCCTGTATCGGAACCTAAAGTATAATAGGCCTCGCCTGCTGCAACTGCTGCCGCAGAACCGCCTGAGGATCCCCCTGGAACCCTTTCTAAATCATAAGGATTCTTGGTCTTTTTAAAGGCAGAGTTTTCTGTTGATGAACCCATTGCAAACTCATCCATATTAAGCCTTCCAACAATAACAGCACCATTTTCTTTTAGTCTTTCAACAACAGTTGCATCGTATGGTGATACAAAGTTTTCTAATATCTTTGATGCACAGGTTGTTTTTCTGCCCTTCATGCATATGTTATCCTTAATAGCCATTGGAATTCCTGCAAGATCCTTTATATCTTCCCCTTGTGCTATTTTTTTATCTATTTCCTTTGCGGAATCTACTGCATCTTCAAAAACTTCTAAGTATGCGTTAACTTTATCATCAACTTCCTTTATTCTTTCTAATGTCTTTATCGTAACCTCTTCTGCTGTAACTTCCTTTTTTCTTATAAGATCCCTTATCTCATGTGCTGACAAGTAATGCATTCTTATCCCTCCTAATCAACAACTTTAGGAACCCTAAAGTATCCGTTTTCTTTATCAGGCGCATTTAAAAGGACTTCATCAAGGCTTAGGGATGGCTTTACTTCATCCTCCCTTAATGCATTGAACATAGGATAAGATGATATGCTTATTTCAACATTTTCTGTATCGATTTCATTAAGCTTTTCAACAAACTGCAATATCTTATTAAAATCCCCTACAAACTTTTCCTTTTCCTCTTCGCTAAACTCAAGCCTTGCAAGTTTAGCAACATAGTCGACTTGACTTTTATCAACCGCCATACTAACCTTCCTTTCCCTTTAAATTTATCTTTATTATAGCAGAATATAGAATTTTTCTAAATATTTTCAACATCCTTTATCATTTCTAAAAATTCTGCTTCATTTACAATCTTTATATTAAGCTCCTGTGCTTTTTTTAATTTGCTTCCTGGGCTTTCACCCACTAAAACAAAGCTTGTTTTTTTAGATACGCTTCCAGAAACCTTTCCTCCTAGCCTTTCAATTAAAGATTCCACTTCATCCCTTGTAAATTTTTCTAAGGTTCCAGTTACAACTACCGTTTTTCCATCAAATATTTGAGGCGCAGCAGTATCTTCCGAAAGGGCAGTCATATTTACACCTGCAAGTTTGAATTTTTCAATAAGCTGTAGGTTATGTTCCTCATTGAAAAATTCAAAAATACTTCTTGCAATTTTTTCGCCTATTTCTTCAACCTGCATTAAATCTTCAATGCTTGCCTTCATTATATTCTCAAGGCTCTTAAAATATTTTGTTAAATTTTTAGCAGACTTTAAACCTACGTATCTTATTCCAAGTCCAAATAAAAATCTTTCCAGCTCATTTTCTTTGCTTTTTTGAATTGCTGTAATCAGTTTTGCAGCAGATTTTTTGCCGAACCTTGGAAGATTTACAAGGTCCTCCTCCTTTAAAAAGTAAAGGTCAGCTGCATCCTTGATAAGGTTATTATCTAAAAGTAAATTCACAACCTGTGGACCAAGCCCCTCTATATTCATGGCATCCCTTGAGGCAAAGTGAACTATACTTCTCTTAATTTGGGCAGGGCAGGACATATTTGTGCATCTTAAAACTGCCTCACCTTCTTCCCTTACAGCTATACCGCCGCATACGGGACAATTCTTTGGCATTTCAAAGGGGACTTCACTTCCATCCCTTTCCTCAAAAACAACCTCAACAACCTCAGGGATTATCTCCCCTGCCTTTTGGATAATCACTGTATCTCCAATTTTTATATCTTTTTCCCTAATATAGTCTTCATTATGTAAAGTTGCCCTTGAAACCATTGTCCCTGCAATTCTAACAGGCTCTAATATTGCAGTTGGAGTTATAGCCCCTGTTCTTCCAACCTGAAGGACAATATCCTTTAACTTCGTCTTTTTCTTTTCTGCTGGATATTTATAGGCAACTGCCCATCTTGGGGTTTTTGCCGTTTGACCTAATATTTCCCTTTTATCAAGTTCATTAACCTTTACTACAACTCCATCTATATCGTAGGGAAGGTCTCCTCTTGTTTCTCCTAATTCCTGAATTTTTTCTATAACCTCATCTATATCTTTACAAAGGTATCTTACAGGGCTTACCTTAAACCCCAGCTCCTTTAAATATTCAAGGCCGTCCTTATGTCTTTCAATTTTAGGTCCTGCATATCTTTGGATGTTGAATATAAATATATCCAGTTTCCTCTCTGCTGTAACCTTTGGATCTAACTGCCTTATTGAACCTGCTGCAGCGTTTCTTGGATTTGCAAATAAGGGTAGCTCTAATATTTCCCTCTCTTCATTCAGCCTTTCAAATTCCTTTTTAGGCATATAAACTTCACCGCGAACCTCCAAAAGGTTCTTATCCCTAATCCTTAATGGAAGGGACTTTATGGTCTTTACGTTTTGAGTAACATCCTCCCCAATATTTCCATCTCCCCTTGTTGCAGCCCTTACAAGCTCTCCATTTTCATAGAGAATTGAAACTGAAAGGCCATCTATCTTTAATTCCACCACATATTCAACCTCACCAACTGCTGATACTACCCTATTGTGCCAATCCTTTAGCTCCTCAAAGGAGAAAACATCCTGCAAAGAGAGCATTGGAACAGCATGCTGAACCTGCTGAAACTCTTTGAGGGATTTTCCCCCAACCCTTTCGGTGGGGGAATTTGCTGATTTAAACTCTGGGTATTCCTCCTCGAGCTTTTTAAGTTCCCTCATAAGCATATCATATTCATAGTCGCTTATTTCGGGATTATCCTCAACGTAGTATTTATGGTTGTGGTATTCTATTATCTCCCTAAGTTCTTCTATCCTCTTTTTGATATCCTCCATCCTATCCCTCCTAAACTACCTCTAGAGGTGCTGTTGATAAAAGCAAAGTTTTAACCCCTGCCTTTTCAAAGCTAACCGTTACCTGAAGATCCCCCTTAGAATCCTTTATGGCAATTACGATTCCAACACCAAATATCTTATGCTTTACCCTATCGCCAAGTTTAACTTGAATATTATTTTTCTTAGGCTCCTCTATTTTTACTTTGCTGTCAACAGTATAGGCAAGCTGGGTTTTAGGCTTTAAATCTTCATAGATAATTTTTGACGGTCTTTGAGTCTTTCTCGATAAATCCTCCAAAATGTCCTCTGGAATTTCATCTATAAATGAGGATACCGGGTTAAAGGAAGTTCTTCCAAAAATTAACCTCTGCTTTGCACAGGTTAAGTATAACATTTCCTTTGCCCTTGTAATTCCAACATAGCACAGTCTTCTTTCCTCCTCCATCTCATCATCATCCTCAAGGGCTGAAAAATGAGGGAATATCCCATCCTCCATACCAGCAATGAATACAACTGGAAACTCAAGGCCCTTTGCTGCATGCAACGTCATCAGTGTCACTGAAGTTTTACCTTCTATTGTATCTTGATCTGATACAAGGGATATCCTTTCAAGGTAAGCTTCAAGGGTCTTATCTTCTGAAGTTTGTTCAAATTCAACAGCAGATGAATAAAGCTCCTTTAGGTTTTCTATCCTTGCATCTGCCTCAGGGGAGCCCTCCCTTTGAAGCTCCTCTAAATATCCTGTTTTTTCAAGGATTTCGTTTATAAGTTCTGATACCTTAATCTGGTTTCTGATGCTTATAAAATAATTCATAAGGGATGTAAACTTTCTTATTGCCGATTCTGACCTTCCTGATATTCCAACTAAAGCTAAATTATTTAGAGCATCATAAAAGGATATCGACATCCTTTCTGCTGCCTGCCTTATTTTATCTAAAGTAGCATCTCCAATGCCCCTTTTTGGGGTGTTTATAATCCTTTCAAGGCTCAAGGTATCCTGCGGGTTGTTTATAAATTTTAGGTATGAAATTATGTCCTTTATTTCCTTTCTATCGTAGAACTTAAAGGCACCAACAACCCTATAGGGAATTCCCTGCCTTACAAAGGCCTCTTCTAAAATACGTGACATCGCATTTGTTCTGTAAAGAACAGCAAAATCCCTGTGGGAATAGCCATCCCTTAAAAGCTTTTCAACCTCTCCTACTATAAACCTTGCCTCTTCTTGATCTGTTTCTGCCCTGAAAAACTTTATATTGTCCCCAAGTTTATTCTGCGTCCATAGCCTTTTAGCCTTTCTATTTTCATTGTTGGCAATAACATAGTTAGCAGCTTCAAGTATCCTCTTTGTGCATCTGTAGTTCTGCTCTAGTTTTACAACCTTCGCCTCTGGGAAGTCCTTTTCAAAATCCAGTATGTTTCTAATGTCTGCACCACGCCATCCATAAATTGAGTTATGAACAACTACATCGCTGCAAACATACTGCCTTAAATGTTCAACTGATAAATCGTAAACATATCCTTCATATTCTTCAAATTCTACCTCTTCAACAATATCTTCAACAATTCTTTCCCCTTCCCTTACTGCAAGTGACATTGTAGGCCTTAAG